>JBEIOW010000584.1:0-1618 GCA_040377385.1 Bacteriovoracaceae bacterium
CGTTCAGAATCGCGATTTGCGCCTTCTGTTCGGCGATGTCTTCGTTGATCTTTTTGACCACTTGGCCGGAAGCGAGGTTATCCACGGCGCGCTTGACGACGACGCGATCCGAAACCCCGCAACCCAGCAAGCTGGCACTGGCGACGATGAGTCCGGACCAACGAGCAATCGAGGATTGAAAAAGGACCTTGCGCATACGTACTCCATCCCCGCGGGGCACACCTCCCTGAGCAAGCCCCGTACCGCCAGCGGCCCGCCGGAGAGGAGAAAAATCCCCCTAAATTCAACCGATTGGGATGCGTGTGAAGACGAAAACTGTCTAAGAAATAGGCAGTCGGAAAAAATTACAAGGCTTCGCGGGCGCTCAAATCCACTCGTAATTGAAGCTGATGGAGATCCGAGGCTTACGACTTTCGTTGACCGGGACCTCGTGCTTGAGCCAGCTCTCAAAGAGGACGTAATCCCCGGCCTTCGCAGCGATCGACAGATAGGGCTTTTGCGCGGCGGAAGCCGAGGCCTTCAGCGGCGGACGCGCCATGAACCCAGAAATCCTCGGGTCCTCAAAACGCAACGCGCTCGCGCCGGGCGGCATCTCCAAGTAGTAGGTTCCGCTCACGACGGAAAGCGGATGCAGGTGCTGGGAATGGTGGGCCCCAGCGGGCATCACATTGATCCAACACCGGGTCATCGCCAGCGCCCCGCCCTGAAGATCCCAGCCCTGGGCGCGGGCAAATGCTTTCACTCGCCCGTTCAAGAGGATTTCCAGCTCCTCAAAAACACTCGATTGCCGATGCAACGAGGCGAGCGTTCCGTAGGAGGTGTAGCCGCCCCGGTAGTTTTTCTTTGACCACGCCTGACCCTCCCGATCGAGCTCCCTAAACGCCGCGACATCGCGCAGAAGTCGAGAGTTGAGGCTCCGGGCTTTTGCGGAAGGAAGACGGCCGTGGTCAATCCAAGTGGGAAAATAGGCGCGCAAACTCATGAAGCTCGATTACCACGAAACCTTAGCCGAAACGAGTCGGGCCCGCGGGGAGAGAGATTCCCGCAGGCCCGGCCCGGTCTGACTCACTTGCAGATCGGTTTAGGGGACGATCTGCGTGAGCAGGCCTTCGAGGACACTCACCATACGCTGACCCTCCTCGATTCGCTGCGTTCGCAGAGGGAGCTCTGCTGGCAACTCTCGCGCGTCTCGGAGCTCACGATTCGCCAACTCCATCAGGCGTCTCACTTTCGGTTCCGCGAATCGTCCGTAACCCTCCAGGCGGAGTGACTCCGGATGGTTGGAACGAAGTCGCTCAAGCAGATCGCGCTCTTCGGTCATCGTGAAGACTTCGATGCGACCCACTAAGGTCCGGACGACTTCTTCCGGCTCCGGCGTGATCTGGATCGGCAACAAGTGATCCGTCTCGCCCCGGTGCAAGAGATACAGCACTCGCAGACCGGGGGTCCGGAAGTAGCTCCGCCTCCACGTCTCGGTCATCGCCACGGATTCGTCCGCGTAGAGTCCCGACTGAGTGAGTGCCTCCGTCAGCAGACGTCCGGCTTCCGCCTGAAACGCGGCCTCCGTCAACGGGCGTCGAAGCGCTTCCGAAAGCTCCGTCGTCGAAGTCAGCCCCTC
>JBEIOW010000507.1:0-2169 GCA_040377385.1 Bacteriovoracaceae bacterium
CCTTTCGGAAAGCGGGGGCTTCGTCATCTCCCCAGTTGCGCACCCGAAGGCGTTTAGCCTTCGGTCCCCGTGCGCAGGAGCTTCCGTTTATCGAGGCCGTACTTGTCGACCTTCATGATGAGGCCGGCGCGAGAGATGCCGAGCTCTTTAGCGAGGCGGCTCTTGTTCCAGTTCGTACGGCGGAGGCCTTCTTTGATCATCGTTTTTTCGAGCTCTTCGAGCGCGTCCTTCAGCTTGCCCGCCACGCGGACGCCTTGGACCTTCGCCTGGGAGCCAAAATCCCGAATCCGCGACGAGAGCAACTCGGCCGGGATGCGTTCTTCATCGCCCGAGAGGACGATCAGACGCTCGACTTCGTTCTCGAGCTCCCGGATGTTGCCGGGCCACGGATAGTCGAACACCTTTTCCATCGCGCGCTTGGCGAAGGTCTTCATCGGAAGATTCTTCTCCTTGCAGCCGCGCGAGAGGAAATGGTCGAGCAGCACCGGGATATCTTCTTTGCGGTCGCGGAGCGGCGGCACAACCATGTTGATGACGTTGATCCGGTAGTAAAGATCTTCCCGGAACGTGCCTTGCTCTACCATATCTTTGAGGTCTTTGTTCGTCGCCGCGATCACCCGCACGTCGACCTTGCGCACTTCCGTGCCGCCGACCGGCGTGATTTCGCCTTGCTGGAGAACGCGCAGGAGCTTGACCTGCATGGACGGCGACATATCGCCGATCTCGTCGAGGAAGAGCGTGCCTTTATCGGCCACTTCGAAGAGGCCCTTCTTGTCCTTGATGGCGCCGGTGAAGGAGCCTTTCACGTGACCGAAGAGTTCGCTGTCGAGGAGGTTTTCGTTGTAGGCCGAGCAGTTCACCGTGACGAACTGCGAATCCTTACGGATCGAGTTGTAGTGGAGCGCCTTGGCGATCAACTCTTTACCGGTACCGTTCTCGCCCTGGACCAAGATCGTGGACTCGGAGCTCTTGATCTTATCGAGCATCGAGTAGACGTCTTGCATCGGCTTGGATTTGCCGATCATCTGATCGTAGCTGTAGCGGTTGCCGAGCTGGTTATTCAAAGCCGAGATGCGCTCTTCGCGCTTGGAGATTTCCGAGTGGAAGGTCTCGATCTCGCGCGCAACCAGATCCACGAGCTCGCCGAAGTACTTGCGCTGACCGTCGCCGAGGACTTTCAGGCGACCGACCGCTTGTTCGAACGCTTCGACGTCGAGGCCCCAGGCCGCGACCGTCTGCTTCGCCTTGGCTTTGGCGCCGGCGGGAATCTCTTGATCGATGAAGCAGAACGCAGCGACCGAGCCGAGGTACTCATTGTCGACCGTGATGCGCGAGATGAGGAGCTTCTCTACGCCCGTCGGGCCGTCGAGCACGAGGTGCGACTGCGTATCTTGGAACAGCTTCTCGTTGGCTTCGGACAAAGCCTTCATGACGACTTCCCGGCCTTTATCTTTTGGCAGAAGGGTCGCGCAAAGTGGGTTTTTGAATTCGCGTTGGCGGTCCAGAGGATCGTAGTTCCGAACGACGCCGCGCTCGTCGAGGAAGAAGATCTCCGTCGCAAACCACTGCGCCAGAATCCCTTCGAGTTTACGGATGACGTGAATGTGCTTTAGCTCTTCCCAATTGATCATGGTGTTCTCTCCACAAACTGTATCGGATCGATACAGTCAAATATTGAGACACCTTCTATGAAATAGAGAAAAACCTTTGAGGACGAGCACTTACCGCCGGAGGCTGATTAACAATCAAGCAGGGGGCCTAAACTGGGCACCGCTCAAAACGTCGCCGCATCGATCACGAAGCGGTACTTCACATCGCTCTTCAATGTGCGCTCGTAGGCCTCGTTGATTTGATTGGCCGAGATCACCTCGACGTCTGAGAGCACCTTTTTGCGGGCACAGAAGTCGAGCATCTCCTGGGTTTCTTTGATCCCGCCGACCAAGGAGCCCGTCAGGCGCTTGCGTCCGCCGATAAGAGACATCGCCCCGACTTCAGCCGGCTTCGGCGGAACACCGAGCACACAAAGGGTGCCGTCGTTCTTGAGCATTCCCAGGTAAAGATTCAAATCGTGCGGAGCGGAGACCGCATCGAGAATAAAGTCGTACTGACCTTGAAGCGCTTCCAGGTTCTTCGGGTCGCGCGTGACGACGAATTTCTTCGCGCCCAAGC
>JBEIOW010000316.1:0-3527 GCA_040377385.1 Bacteriovoracaceae bacterium
CATAAAGGCAGCGACAGATCCTTCTTTAGTAGCGCGGCCGGCTTTTTTCGCGGCGTTAGCGACGCCTTTTTTGCGGAGATATTCGATGGCTTTCTCGAAGTCACCGGCCGTCTCAGAGAGGGCCTTTTTGCAGTCGAGCATGCCGGCTCCGGTCTTTTCGCGGAGTTCCTTCACTTGGCTGGCGGAAATTTCCATTTTGAGATTTTCACTTTCAGGGTTGGGCCGGCCGTCGACTGCTGAGCGACGGCCGGCGCGAGTTGATGAGGAAGTAGCGCGAGACGATTAAGTCGCAGGAGTAACGGCCGGAGCCGCTTCGTCCTTGGTCTCTTCCGAAGACTCCTGAGCGGCGAGATCGGCCTCGTCGACACCCTGGAGATCGATGTCACCTTCGAAGCGAGACACCTTCTTCTCGGTGTTCTCTTCTTCGCGCATCGCTGGAGCGTCTTGAGCGCGAAGCTTTTCTTGGAAGGTGCGAGCGCCTTCGATGCAGCTATCGGCGATCAGTTTGGCGAACAGGCGGACGCTGCGGATCGCGTCGTCGTTGCCGGGGATCACGTAGTTGATGTTCGAAGGATCGCAGTTCGTGTCGACGACGGCGACGGTCGGGATGCCCAGCTTCTTGGCTTCCTTCACAGCGATGTGCTCCTTCTCGGTGTCGATCACGAAGATCGCTCCGGGAAGTTTCTTCATGTCTTCGATACCGCCGAGAGAGCGCTTGAGCTTCTCGAATTCGCGGTCGTAGCGGGACTGTTCTTTTTTCGGAACTTCGTTCCACTCAGGGGAGTTCTTGAGGCCTTCGATCTTCTTGAGGCGATCGATCGACGCTTTGACGGTTTGGTAGTTGGTGAGCATACCGCCGAGCCAGCGGTTGTTCACGAAGTACATGTTCGAGCGCATGGCTTCTTCTTGGATGACGTCTTTGGCTTGTTTCTTCGTGCCGACGAAGAGAACTTTTTTACCTTCAGCGGTCACTTTTTGAATGAACTCGCAAGCGCGGCGGGTGTGGTCGACCGTCTTCTGGAGATCGACGATGTAGATGCCGTTCCGCGCGCCGAAGACGTAAGGCTTCATGCGGGGATTCCAGCGGTGAGTTTGGTGACCGAAGTGGACGCCTGCTTCAAGCAGTTCGCGCATCGTAATTTGAGGCATGTTCAGAGGCTCCTAAGACTAAGGCGGAAGGAGAGCGAGCGAGGATCCCGGGCGGGAAATTCAACCCAATCGACCTGACCGCGGTTCATGAGATCCCTTCGCCGGAGGAACTATTCCTCGCGGGAGGGGGATCTCCCTCCACTCTGACGACCTCGTTCTTCAGTCGAAGACCGAGGCACCACGTGACTCAGAGTGTGTGTAATGCGGTTGGAGATATCGGCTTGAAGGCGGGACTGCAAGGGAAAATCCGGTTTCAAAGCGAGCCGGTGAGACCAACCACTCCGACCCGACCCGCACCGTTGTAGCCCTTCAGAGGGTCGGGTTTCTGATCAAAAATATCGGACATTCGTGCGAAGAGGGTCAAATCCAACCCCGCCCGCTGCCGCTCGAGCAGCCGGTACCGCCCCCCCGCCTCCCAAACCGTGAATCCACGGAACGGATCCGTCGGCCCGGTCACCTGACTATCCCCTTGAGCTCGAAATCCCAGCTCGAGGGACCAGTCCGTGCGAGCGGCATCGTGAACTTCGCCGAAGAGGCTGCCTTGAAGCTCAGGAAGGTAAGGAAATGATCCGCCAGTCCGCTCCAGTTCGCTCCCACTCCACGTCCCAGCCCCTTTGAAGGAAATTCGCTGACTTAGGTCCCACTCCACTTGGGCAAGTAGCGCTCGAACCGAGGCGTTGCCACCGTTCTCACGCCGATAGACGAAGGTCGTCGGATCCGTGACCAGAATGTGCGCGTCCTGACGCTGCTGAAGGTAGCCTTGGAGTTCGGTCCGCAGCGTAGAGCCCCGCCACTCGCCGCCCGCCAGAAGCGTGAGATTGCGCTCCGGGAGGAGGGCCGGGTTCCCTACGGAGAATGGAACCACATCCACCCGGTCCAGCACCGTCGGAAATTTACGCGAGTAGGAGGAGTTTGCGAAAAAACTCCATCCCACAAGAGTCGATGGTTCAAATCGGGCACTGACGGAGCCGGCGGGCAAAAAACCATATCCGGTCACCGACGAGGCCTGCACTGTGGGTTCCACCCTCCAGTCAGAGCTCAAGATGAAAAGACGCGAAACATGACCTTGGAAGAGGCTCTCCTCGACGACCGGCTGACCGAGTTGACTGTAACGGAAGTTCCGCAGTCCTACTCCGGCGCGGAAAGAATCCCAGTCGGTGGCTACCGTTCCGCCAAGCGCAAACCCGTGATCACGCGACCGAAACCCCGATCCGCTGTCGTATGCGATGTATTGGCTATCCGCGTACGCGTGGGCTTGGATCAACCGGGCTTCCGAGAACTTTGACGTCCATTGAAGCGCCGGGAGGCCGCGGGCCGTCCGCTGCGCACCCCGCGGAGTTGGGAAAGTGCGCGAGCCGCGGGTTTTAGCTTCCACATCAGTCGCCAGGAGATGGAACTCCAAGCGATGAATCTGCCCGATCTCGGTCTTCGCCGAAAGCGAACCCGAATACCCCTCCGAATCGCCGCGAGTTGCGCCGAGCAAAGCACCGATATGACGACCGTCGCTTCCACCGAGAGAGAAGCTATGCACCCCTTCGCCTTCTCCGCTGTAGCCTTGTGTGGCTCGCGCAGACGCGCGCCCAAGAGCCAGAGCGGCACGGGTCCAAGGACTAAGAACGAGCACGCCGCTCGTGGCACGTGGATCAAATGCGGTTCGACTCGGGGCGAGTTGAAAGCGGTAACTCTCCCAGAGAAAAGACGGAAAAGACGAGAAGTCGAACCCACCCCCTTGCGGGGGATTCAACGGAATACCAAGGGCTTGAATCTGGGTGTCATCCGCGGAACGCCCCAATCCTCTGAACTGCGATGCCGCGCCGGCCGTTCCGGCCGTCGTCGCCGGCAATGCCAGGTCGCGAGTCAACGGGTCAGTGACCGCAACCTTCGAATTGGGAGAGTCTGCCCCCAGCCCGTTGCCCATCCGTGATCCACGAGCCGGGAGCAAAGAGTCTTCAGAAAGCCAATCGGGCGAGAACAGATCTTCGAGCGGGATCGGAGATAAGCGATAGGGAGCTTCCGCGGCAAAGCCGGGAGAGAGGAATGCGAACATGGCAAAAAAAAAGATAAGAACGTCGGGTAGACCGCGCACGGATAGTTTCCTCCTCGGGAATCGATGGACCTACCGGGCGATCGGACTCAGAGAAGCAGGGAGGAAAATCCCCCCGCCTCTCCATACCGTTGCGGGACAGTACCGGATTCACACCGGTTTCCCCCGAGATAGGCGAATGTCATTATTTCTACGGGATCGAAGCGGTGATTGAAAGCCAGAAAGGGGTTATGCTGAAGGCGATGCTGACCGCTCTCATGATGGCGCTCCTAATGACTGCACCCAGCTTCGTGCTCGCGGACTCCGTGTCTCCTCTGCCGGCTCTCCCAGAGCA
>JBEIOW010000313.1:0-3560 GCA_040377385.1 Bacteriovoracaceae bacterium
ATGCGTGGAAAAAAACCGCTTCTCAAGTCGGTTGCGGAATTGACGTCTGGGATCTTTCGTACAACGGGTTTCTGACTCTCGCTAAGAAGCTCGATCAAACGGGGTCGACGTTGCTGAAGAACTATCGCGGAAAAACGATGATTCTTCTCAACAACTTTGTGACGGATGATAGCGGAAACACCCGACGAGCTCAGGGTCAACTTTCGCGCAAAGATTTTATGACGGCCGCTGCCCAATATGGGATCAGTTTTTACATCGTAGGCGCAAACGGCGAGCTTGACCTGGAATCTTATGTCTCTCCAAGCGACGCAACCTCACTGCAGCTTCATGGATCCATTCGCGATTTTACTCGGCGCCAGTCGGGAAGTGGAACTCAGGCCGTCGGAACGACTCAGACTGTACAGGTTCGGGAATGGCGTGCTTTCTGGGCAAAAGCCGGCGAAAAGACCTTGGCCGATCGAGCGCAGCAGCTGCAAGCGGAGCTTCGTCGACTGCATCCGGATCGCAAATACGTGGTGACGTACGAGTATTCGCCGCAAAAAGTGACTGATCGAATCCTGAAGGATGAATGGTCCTACGGAAAGCTCATCATTCAGCGGCAGTTGAACACGAATTCCGGCAGTCTCACCGCACTGAATACACCCGAGGAGGAACTCCACTCGGCCGCGTTTGTCATGAGTGAGGAGAACCGATTCTCGCTCCTGCTCTCGCTTCCGTTCGCGGAGAAGATTAGATTTTTGGATCGCTTCATTGATCCAAACGGTGGCCTGCCCAAAGACGCTAGGCGCGCGGCGGCCGCAAGAACGGTGATCCGGGCGATGATGGTGGATCTGGTTCGTGAGCAAGAGACGCTTCGTTCGACCAAAAACGGTTGGAACGAGGGCATGTCGGGCGAGACGATCAAGTCTAAGCTGCCGATGCTCGCCTCCCTGAAGAACACCAGCACGCGCGCGAATACCGTGACTCGGCTGGAGGGAATCCTCATGGCCGAATTGGCGGGGACTCTCCACTTCTTCGTGGAGTCGCAGGCTACGCGCTGGCAGCACTTTATGCCGGGACGGCGAGACATCGCGGTGAGCGTCCAGTCGAACGTACTGATTCGAGACTTCGTTCGAGCCGTGTTTGGAAAGGTCTCGGGCGGTAGGACGATCGTGCCCCGCAGTATCGAAGATCAAATTTTCAAAGAGGAGCTCGCGGTCTGGAATAGAATTTTGAAGGCGGAAGTCCAGCGTCGTAAGAAGCCGTGGGATATCGTCGCCCAAGAAATTTTTCTTGAACCCGTCCGGAGCGTGCGCACTCTTCGACGTTAGTTCAGGAGTTCGTGACAGTAGTGGCGCTTTGAGTTCGCTCCACTTTTCAGGTACTGATGGAGGGTGAATCAGCTGCTGCGACTTGAGATGTCCCCTGTTGGCGCTTCTGCGGTGCTTCCCACTTCAGATGAGCTCCTGGATCAGTTTCTGGCATACGTCTCCGCCCAAGGTCTGAGTCTCTACGAAGCTCAGGAAGAAGCCATTCTCGAGCTCTACTCAGGGAAGAACCTCATCCTCAATACGCCCACGGGTTCAGGAAAATCGCTCGTGGCGGCTGCGCTTCACTTCCTCTCGCTCGCGCAGGGACGGCGCTCCTACTACACCAGCCCGATCAAGGCGCTCGTGAACGAGAAGTTCCTCGACCTCTGCCGCACCTTTGGTCCTGACCAGGTCGGGATGATCACCGGAGATGCATCGGTCAACGCGGAAGCTCCGATCATCTGCTGCACGGCCGAGATCCTCTCTAACGAAGCACTTCGTCTCGGGGAGGGCGCGCCCGTCCAGGATGTGATCATGGACGAGTTCCATTTCTTCTCCGATCGCGAGCGCGGTGTGGCTTGGCAGATCCCGCTCCTGGCGCTTCCGAAGACGCGCTTCCTCCTGATGTCCGCCACGCTCGGGGACACCGAAGTTTTTGAGAAGGCGCTGACTCGATTAAATGGCCTCGAGACAGTCGTGATTCGCTCGGTGCACCGCCCGGTCCCGCTGGAGTTTCAGTATGCCGAAACCCCGGTTCACGAGACGATCGAGAAACTGGTGCGAACGGGGCGCGCTCCGGTCTATCTCGTGCACTTCACGCAAGCCGCCTGCGCCGAAAGCGCACAAAATTTTCTGAGCGTGGATTTCTGTTCCAAAGACGAAAAGACGGCGATCGCCAAAGCCCTCGAAGGCGCCTCATTCAAGAGTCCTTACGGAAAAGAGCTTACCCGCTTTTTGCGCCACGGGATCGGCTTGCATCACGCGGGACTGCTCCCACGCTACCGGATTCTGGTCGAACGACTGGCGCGCGCGGGCCTCCTTAAGATAATCTGTGGAACGGATACGCTCGGCGTCGGGGTCAATGTCCCGATCAGAAGCGTTCTTTTCACGCAGCTCTGTAAGTTCAACGGCGAGAAAACGCTGCTCCTGACGGTGCGCGACTTCCAGCAGATCGCGGGGCGAGCAGGACGAAAGGGGTATGACGATTCGGGCACGGTCGTGGCGCAGGCGCCCGAGCACGTCGTCGACAATCTACGCCAGGAGCAGAAAGCCGCTGGCGACCCGAAGAAGCTCAAGAAGCTCGTCAAGCGCAAGCCTCCGGAAAAGGGGTACGTCCACTGGGACAAGGCCGCGTTTGAGAAGCTGGTCTCAGGTCAGCCCGAGGCGCTCGTGTCGCGTTTTCAAGTCACGCACAGCATGCTCCTCAACGTGCTTTCGCGCGGGGAGGGCGGCGCGCGTGCCATGCGCGACCTCATCCGCGCCTCTTTCGAGAGTGATCGTCAGAAGCGCCAGCATCGCCGGACGGCATTCCAGCTCTTCCGTTCACTGCTCGAGCGCGGCATTGTCGAGTTCGCACCGAGCGCGGCCACGCCGAGCCGTAAGGTCATCCGCCTCAACGTGGATTTGCAGCAGGACTTCTCACTTCACCAGGCGCTTTCGCTCTATTTGGTCGATACCGTGAAGCGGCTCGATCCGGTTCATCCCGATTATGCGCTCGATCTCCTCACGCTCGTGGAGTCCATCCTGGAGAATCCGGACCTGATCCTGCGCAAACAGCTGGACCGCATCAAGACCGAACGCATGGCCGAGATGAAGATGGAGGGGGTCGAATTCGATCAACGCATCGAAGAGCTCGAGAAGCTCGAGTATCCTAAGCCCAATCGCGAGTTCATCTATACGACCTTCAATGAATTCGCGGCTGCGCACCCGTGGGTCGGCGCCGAAAACATTCGACCGAAATCCATCGCGCGCGAGATGTTCGAACTCTTCATCACGTTTGACGAATACATCCGCGAGTACCAGCTTCAACGCGCCGAAGGACTCTTGCTCCGGTACCTCTCGGAGGTCTACAAGACCCTGAGTCAGACTGTGCCGGAAGCCGACCAGAGCGACGAGGTCCGCGAGATGGTCATCTATTTCCGCGAGATGGTGAGACGCGTGGACTCGAGCCTCATCGACGAGTGGGAGAAGATGCGAAACCCCGACTACGTTGCGCCGGATCGCGATGCGCCGACCTCACCTCGGGCCTATGATTTCACGAAAGATCGGAAG
>JBEIOW010000304.1:0-3631 GCA_040377385.1 Bacteriovoracaceae bacterium
GTCGTGCCGGCCGGAAGCTTGCCCACGAGGCGGAAGCCGACGACTTGAGGAATCAGCATCGAGCAAGGCTGGCCGAGCATCGCGGCTTCGGCCTCGATTCCACCGACGCCCCAGCCGAGGCAGCCCAGACCGTTGATCATGGTCGTGTGGGAGTCCGTGCCGACGAGCGTATCGGGGTAAACCCAAGTTTCCCCACCCATCTCGCCCGTCATCGCCACGTGAGCGATGTACTCGAGATTGATCTGGTGAACGATTCCGGTATCAGGCGGGACCGCCCGGAAGTTTTTGAACGCCGTCTGGCCCCAGCGGAGGAACTTGTAGCGCTCTTCGTTTCGCTCGAACTCGATCTGCGCGTTTTGCTTGAACGCGTCCGGAGTGCCGTAGTGGTCGACCTGCACGGAGTGATCGATGACGAGATCAGCGGGTTGCAAAGGATTGATACGCGCGGGATCGCCGCCGAGACGCTTGAGGGCGCCGCGCATCGCCGCGAGGTCGGCAACCGCAGGAACGCCGGTGAAGTCTTGCAGCAGCACGCGTGCGGGCATGAACTGAATCTCGTAGTCGGGTTCGGCCTTGGCCTTCCAGTTGGCGATCGCCTCGACGTCGGCCTTCTTGACCGCGATGCCGTCCTCTTGGCGGAGCAGGTTCTCGATCAGGATTTTGAGCGAGAAGGGGAGTTTGGCGAGCTTGCCGCCCGTCTTCGCGTCGAACTCTTTGAGGGAGTGGTAGGCGTACGATTTGCCGCCGACGGAGAGGTTCTTACGGGTACCGAAGCTGTTCAGGTTCTTGGTCATGGAGAGATCCTTTGTGTAAGGAAAATCTACCGAAGAGACCGAGAGTTGACTAGCTTGTTCCGAGGGAGTTTCGAGGCGACTTCTTGGCGGCCAAGATCTTGAGGATCTTCAAGTAGGCCCAGACCCCGAGCGCGCCGAGGAGTGCAAACCGCATCAGGTACCCCCACGTGCGCCAGTCCTGCGCGGGCGTCGGGGCGGAGATCTGCATGGGCCACTCCATGAACCTTGCCACCACTCGAACGAGCGATCCCAAGCGACCGCCCTCCTGCGCGTGCGTGAATGCGAGGTCAAACTGTTCGGCGGGGCGCCGATCTTCGAAGTGCAGCGTCGGAACGCGAACCTGGTCTTCCCAGACGGCGAAAGCCTGCCGCTTGGGCGGAGAAAAGAGCCCAGTGCTCGGTCGGGCGAGCGCGGGCTGCGAAGGGAAGATCAAGAAGTGAGGAGGAAAAGCCTGCTCCATCCCGTCGGTAGCCACCAGAATCAAACCATGTGCGCTCCGGGCGAACGCACGCTGGCTGGAAACCGTGTTCACCCGCGTGCTCAAACCTCGGGAGGCAATCTCGAGCCAGGCGGCCAGCGCGAGTTCAGAAACACCGGTCTCAAGCGCGATCGAATAATAGGTTTTGCCCCAGCCAAAGCCGAGCTCCAGGAGAAGTCGCGCGAGCTCGCCCCGCGTGAGGCGCTGCTCGAGCGGGACCGAGGAGCGCGCTGCGGGTCTTTGCCAGGCGGTTTCTTCGCTGACGCGCGCGGCGGTCTCGGCGTTAGCTTGGGCGATGAACTCGATCGCCGCATCCAATGATCCCGTGATGCCGGCTGAAGTCCAAAGGCGACCCGAGGCATGCACGCGCGCCGACGGATTCCATCGAATGGCGGGAAATTGCTGAGCCAGCGAAGCTTCCGCTAAAGCGGGACAAGCGGCTTCGGTTTGTTCGGATAAGAGCCCCGCGGCACCCGCCGTGCGAACGGCTTCGCATGGAGCAAGGACTCCCTTGGCCCCTACCGCCCGCTCTTTCAGAAAGGTGAGCACCTCGGGCTGCAAGGGATCCACGCCGGGCAGGACCCAGAGGTAGTCCGCGGCCGGCGCGTCCGCGAAAGCATAGTCGGGCAGGACGGAAACTCCCGCAGTCGTCGCTACCAGGGCCCGCCGTGGAGCGGCAGTCACGAGGCGGAAGAGACCGCTGCGCGCGAGCAGTTCCCAGGGGCCGAGAAGATTCAGCGTTTCCGTTCCGGAGGGATTGAGAACAAACAGGACCGTCGGCAGCGCGCTTGCCGCCTTCGGGCTCCAGCCCACCGGAGAGGGAAGGGGCGCCGGCCCGGACTTCAGTGTCACGGCGGCCGGTTCCGCGTGCCGCATGACTTTTTTCACGGTCGAGACCGCGGCCAGGCCGCCGACGATCATCGGCGGCAGCAGGAACGCGAGAACGAGCGAGATTTTGCGCTGGAGCCCGTTCACTTTTGTGCGGGTCTCGTCGGAGCTTCGGCGACGGCTGCTTTGCAAGCGGGCGACAGGGTCGCTTCATTCTCTTTCAAGCAATCGATGATGCGGCCGCGTCCCGCTTTCTTGTCTTTGCAGAGCGTATCGATATCGGTTTTGCAGGACTCGACGATTTGCTTCACGTTCTCGCGGCGCTCGGCGCGGCGTTCTTTGTGTTTCTCGCGACGGGCTTTGCAGGCCGCCGAGACCTGGGCTTCGTTTTGCTTCAAGCAGTTCACGATGCGTCCCTCTCCGGGCTGGATTCCTTTGCAGAGCTTCTCAACATCTGCGCGGCAGGGACCGGAGCGCGCGGTCTCGTCGGTTTCCGTGTCGGCGAAAGCGGTTGGGAGGAAGGAGAGATTCAGAAAGAGGAGGGCGAGGAGGATCTTCATCGTTCAGTTCCTTTCGAGGGTGCGTAGGGGAGCGTCATCGAAATGGGCCTCTATGTAAATGAGTGAAGTCGATCGGCGCCGAGAAATTGAACGCGGTCGTGGCCTCCGGCAAATGACTCAAACGCACAGCGTTAACTTGGTCTTCGGCTTTGACTTCGGTGCAAGGCTCCATTAATGGTCCTTAACCACTACTTTAACTCAACCATCTCCATGGCTTCATTCATGAATCCTCATGAACGACGAGGGAGGTGGGACAGACGGAGAATTCGATCGATGCGTAACCGTTTTTGGACTTCCGCGCTCTCTCTGATGGCGCTCATGGCGACCGGCTCGGCCTTCGGGTCGGAAGCCGATATTGTGATTCCGGATTTGAGCGTTCCCTTCACGATCTTCGGCTCCGAAGTCGCGGGCACGACGATCCTCATGTGGGGTCTCGTCGTCAGCCTTCTCGGCGTCGGCTTCGGTCTCGTGGAGTTCCTGAAGGTTAAACGCCTTCCTGCTCACCAAGCGCTCCTCGACGTTTCGCACCTCATCTATGAGACGTGCAAAACCTACATGGCCCAACAAGCTAAGTTCTTGTTCTGGCTCTGGCTCGGGATCGCGGCGTGTATCGTCTATTACTTCAGCTTCCTCCAGCACATGGAATTCAGCCGCGTCGGCCTGATCCTGGTGTGGTCGGTTCTCGGGATCCTGGGTTCGTTCTCGGTCGCCTTCTTCGGCATCCGGATCAACACCTACGCGAACTCTCGCACCGCCTTCGCCTCGCTTCAGAAGAAGCCATACTCGGTCATGGGCATCCCGCTCCAGTCCGGCATGTCGATCGGCGTCGTCCTGATCTGCGTCGAGCTGTTCATGATGCTCGCGCTCCTCTTGTTCGTCTCGAAAGAGGCGGCGGGAGCTTGCTTCATCGGTTTCGCGATCGGTGAATCCCTCGGCGCTTCGGCCCTCCGCATCTGCGGCGGCATCTTCAC
>JBEIOW010000433.1:0-2651 GCA_040377385.1 Bacteriovoracaceae bacterium
CCGAACGCGAGTGGGGAAGAGATGATGAAGCAAGTTTCGGTTCTTTGGGCGGTCAGTCTTGCCCTGAGCTCCTTAGTAGGTTGTTCCTCGGATACGACGTCGGTTCAGAAGGCGCCAGACGGCCTGAAGAACAAGACCGGCAGTGGCCTCACCCTCACGCTCGCCAGCGACGAGCGCCTCATTACTCTCATCGGCACCAACGACATTCACGGCGGGATTGAGCCCAACGTCGGCGGCGATAAGCGCGTGTCGGGCGGCATGGTCGCGCTGGGTGGCGCGGTCAATTCGATCCGCCAGGGTTTGCGCAATCAACACGGCGACCGCGCGGGACTTCTGCTCCTCGACGGCGGCGACCAGTTCCAGGGCACTCTTCTCAGTAACTACGACGAAGGCCAGCTCATGGTCGCCACGATGTCGGCCGTCGGTTACGACGCTGTCGTTCCGGGCAACCACGACTATGACTTTGGCCCGATCGGCTGGCTGCAAGACCAGATCGTCGAAGGTCAGACGTCGAACGATCCACGCGAGTCCTTCAAGCGCGTGATCAGCCAGGCTAAGTTTCCCTTCCTCTCGGCCAACACCTTTTACAAGGGATCGCTCGAGAACTTCGACGGCAAGCCCATCGGCGAGGCCAACATCGACGGCAAGCTCTGCGCGGTCAAAGATCCCACTCAACAAGGGATTGCCTGGGCCAATGCTAAGCGCCCGGAATTTCTTCGTCCCTACGCCATCAAGTCGGTCGCGGGACTTCGTGTCGCTTTGATCGGCATCGATCACATCGAGACCTCGCTCATCACGACGCCGCAAAACGTGACGGACCTCTGCTTCCGGGACGGCGTGGACTCCTACAACGAGATCCGCGACGAGCTCGAAGGCCAGGCCGACGTGTTCGTGATCGTCATGCACAACGGCTCGCCGAGTGCGGACGACATGGTGAAGGCGATCGTGGCCAAAGGCGCCAACCGCCTGCACGCCGTCATCGCGGGTCACACGCACCGAATCGAAAAATCCAATCCCGAAGGCGTGCCGATCATCCAGAACGGAACGAACGGCGAGAACTTCGGCCGCATCGACCTCGTCTGGAGCGATTCGAAGCAAGCCGTCGTGGTCGAGAAGACCCGCATGGCTTCGGGCGTTCGCCTCGTCTCGGACGAGTGCTGGCGCTCGAGCGCTGAGTTCTGCTCGGTCATCACTAACGATCAAGGCCAGGTCGTGAACCTCGCCTACGAAGGCGTGCCCGTCGAAAAAGATCCGGCCCTCATCGCGATGATCGCCGAAGCCCGCTCGCAGATCGCCGACGTGACCGGCAAGAAGATGTTCGAAGCGCTTGAGCCCTTGAAGCGCGATCGCACGGAAGAGAGTGCGCTCGGCAACATCCTGACCGACGCCATGCGCGCGGGCACGGGAGCAGAGATCGCGTTCGTCAACACGGGCGGGATTCGTCAGGATCTTCCGAAAGGAACGATCACCTACGAGCAGCTCTTCCGGGTTCAGCCGTTCAACAACCGCGCGGTGGTCTTGGCTCCGATGACGACCGAAACGCTCCTGAAGCTGCTTCTGCGCTCGGCGCAGACCTGCGGCAACTACGGCGCCCTCATGCAGAGCGGTCTGAAGGTCGTGTTTGAAAAAGACTGCACCGCTGAGCGCGGCGGCGAGACGGACCCGCAGGCTCGTCTCCTCAGTGTGCAGACGATCGGTGGGGAAGTGCTCCTCGATGTGGCGGCCGGCGTGAAGCCGGATCCTGCGCGCACCTTTACGGTGGCGACGCTCGACTTCTTGGCTTCGGGCGGCTCGGGCTACGTCTACTTTGCTGAAGCGCCGCTCGTGAAAGACATGGGCGTGTTCCGCGAAGTATTGGCCGAGACGTTCGGCGCGAATCCGCCTTCGTTTGACGCCAAGCTCGATGGCCGTTGGAAGCGCATGCAGCGTCCGATTGGCCCGCTCTCGCCGGAGGCAACGCGCTCGCCTCGGCCTCGCGAGTAGTTCAGTTTTCGGCCCTGTTTTAGAATTCGATCGTTAAAACGAAAAGAGTCCCGTTTGCGCCGTGAGCGTGGACGGGACTTTTTTCGTTCCGCATGCTGATGGGTATGAAAACAATTCTTTTGAGCCTGGTGGCAGTGATGGTTGCGTCAAACGCATTCGCACAGGACAGCGTGTCGGTACGATTTAAAAATGCTTATTTTCGACATGCGAACCTGGGCAACGCTCGCGCCGACTGTCAGCAGAATATCGAAAATTGGATGGAAGTGTCGAACGATCAAGTGCGTCTAGAGCTAGGGGAGTGCACCACTTTGACGTATCCAGCGTCGGTTCGGATGTCGTGGAGTGCGCAGCTGCAGTTTGATGCTGAAGGGTTCGCGCGCACCGGCTGGTATTTCATGCAGAACTACTGGCGCGGCGAGTATACGCCCTTCTCCCGCTACCAAGAATTTTGTGAGCAGACGATCGCGGGTAACAAGCCCGTGCTGAGGCCGTACTTGTATCCCAGTGACGGCGGATGGAGCTCTGGGCCCTTCGATCTGAATCAAAGCCTGGTGCTTGATCAATCGCCGGGCGTTCGCGCTTCGATGGAGTGTATGAAGGATTCAGACGGGGATATTTACTGCCGCGCGGTCTTCCAGCGCGTCACTCAGTAAATCATGGCGCCGCGC
>JBEIOW010000328.1:0-3445 GCA_040377385.1 Bacteriovoracaceae bacterium
ACCTGAACGTAACCGCTATCGCGACTTCGTGCGGCAGATGGCGTAAGTAATACCCGTGAAAAAGATCGCATTCATCGTCGCGGAACCCGATCGGGGCGAGCGTCTGGATCAGGTGCTTGCGCGTGGCCTCGGACGTGAGCTCAAGCGTGAGTTCTCTAAAGCCAAGGCACGGAAGCTGATCGTGGCGGGCGCAGTCTACCTCAATGGCAAACGCGTGCGCATCGCCTCCAAGACGCTCTTGCCCGGGGCGAAGCTGGAGACCTATCTCGACGAGCAGAAGCTTTTTGATTCAGAGGGCGTGGCCCAGGACCGGGGCTTTGAGATGACCCGAGATTCGATCCTGTTCGAAGATGACGATCTGATTCTTGTGAATAAACCCCCAGGCTTGCCGACGCAGCCGACCATCGACGAAGCGCGTGCGAACCTCTATCAGACGGTAAAACGTTACCTTGGCGGACGAGTGGGGATGCCCCCCGAGGGTGCTTATCTCGGTTTGCATCACCGGCTTGATCGGGACACTTCCGGCGTCATCCTGTTTACGAAGCGCAAGGAGGCCAATCCGGGCGTGGCTGATCTATTCAAACACCACCAGATTCAGAAGACCTACTGGGCGCTGAGCTTTCGGGCGCGGGCTAAGGAGCCACCGGCAGAGTGGCGAGTGAAGAACTTTCTCGGCAAAGTACCGGGACGGAAAAATACCTACCGGTCCGTGCGGGCCGGCGGAGATCCGGCTTGGACGGATTTCCGCCTCAAGGAACTTTTCCCGCAGCTAGCACTGATCGAGGCCATGCCGAGGACCGGGCGCACGCATCAGATTCGGATTCATCTTTCGGAGGACGGTTTGCCGATCCTCGGGGATGCGACGTATGGCGGAATTCGGCGGGAATTCCCTGAGGTTCCGCGCCTGCTTCTGCACGCCGCTCGCTTGACATTCCCGCACCCCATTTCTAAGAAGGAAGTATCGGTCGAAAGCCCGGTTCCCGAGGACTTCCTGAAATGTCTCCCTCTCACCCGCTCCCGCCCTCTCCACAGCGCCCGCTGAAGCGCGCTCGTTTCCGCGAGCGCAGTGAGCTGATCCTCGACGCCGTCCGGAAGTACCGGCACTGGGTGTTGCTCGGATTGCTTTCGCTCGCGATGACCAACGGCTTTGAGCTCTTTCGTCCTATCGTGATCCGCGAGGCGGTCGACACCCTGGTGGAAAGTCAGCGAACGGGCTCCGCGCAAACGGAAGGCGTCGCGGTTCGACACATTCTTTGGCTCGCGGCCGCGTTTCTCGGGATCACGCTGGTGCAAGCGTTGGGGCGTTACGGTTGGCGGATGTACCTGATTCGCACGAGCATGCTTGCGGGTCGTGACCTGCGCAGCCGTTTCGGACGGAAGCTCTTTGATCTTTCGGCGCATTTTTACGACAAGAGCCGGGTAGGCGAGTTGATGTCGCTTGCCACTCAGGACGTCGAGGCCGTTCGGCAAGCGATGGGTCCGGGTCTGCTCGTGCTGGCCGACGCCCTTCTCTATCTCTGCACGATTCCGGTCATGATGTTTTGGCTGTCACCAAAGCTAGCCGTCATCGCGCTCGTTCCGCTGCCGCTGATTTTTTGGTTTGTTTCGAGGAACGAAAAGCGCATCCACGATCGCTTCCAGAGAGTTCAAGGCTCGTTCTCCTCGTTATCTGCGGCGGCCTCTGAAAACCTGGGCGGTATTCGCGTCGTAAAGGCGTTCGCCCGCGAGGATGCGCAGCTTGGAAAATTCACAGCTCTGGGTCGGGAGCATATCGAGGTCTCGCTCCGGCTCGCGCGAGTTCAGGCGATCTTCGGACCGGGACTTGATTTCTTCATGAGTCTCTCGCTCGTGATTCTCTTGTTTTGGGGTGGCACGCAATCGATTGCGGGCGAGCTGAGTCTCGGCACCTTCGTCGCCTTCCGGTTTTACCTTCAGCAGATGGTGTGGCCGATGACGGCACTCGGTTTTGCGATCTCGCATTACCAGCGCGCGGTGGCTTCGAGCGACCGATTGAAGAAAGTGTTTAACGAGCCGCTGAACGTTCCCGAGCCTTTGAATCCTCGATTGCCGGCGGACGCTCCGGCGGATCTCGTGGCTCGCGGAGCCTGGAAGAGCGCGGGACGCGTCGAGATGAAGGGCCTTCGCTTCGGTTTTCCGGGTACCGAAAAACTCGTTCTGGATGGAATCGATCTCCGGATCGAAGCGGGAGAAAGAGTCGCGTTTGTCGGCGCGATCGGTTCCGGCAAATCGGCTTTGCTATCGCTGCTCCCTCGGATCTATCCCGTCGAACGAGACATGCTCCTCATCGACGGCGTAGATGTGAATGACTGGCCTTTGGCGGAGCTGCGCAATCAGGTCGGCTACGTCGGGCAGGATGTCTTTCTCTTCAGCGAAACGGTGACGGATAATGTCGCGTTTGCCTTCCGGCCCACGGGGCCGGCCGGTGACGTCGAGTTTGCCGCCTCGTCCGCCTCCGTCCACGACGACGTGCTGAGGCTCGAACAAGGGTATGCCACGCGGCTGGGCGAGCGCGGAGTCAACCTTTCCGGCGGGCAGAAACAGCGTTTGACTCTGGCGAGAGCCTTGGCCAAGCAGCCTTCGATTCTGATCCTCGACGACGCACTTTCCGCCGTGGATGTTCAGACGGAAGAGCGCATCCTTCGCGGCCTACGCGCGCGGGCCGGCAGAAATACGGAGTTGATCGCTGCTCACCGCATCTCGACGGTGAAAGAAGCGGATCGCATCGTGGTGCTCGAGGCTGGACGCATTCTCCAGATGGGGACGCACGCCGAGCTCGCGCGGGCCTCGGGGCTTTATCGTCAGTTCTATGAGCAGCAGAGACTGAAGGAAGATCTCGACTCCTATGCAGAGGGGCTGACGAAATGAGCCTCGAGAGTTTCATCGAGAACGAAGAGTCCGATCAGCAGCTCGCCAAGCACGTCAACCGTGAGGCGGTGAAGCGTCTGGTGCGCGTGACGCTCGAGCGGCCCCTTCTTCTGTGGGCCTCGGCGGGACTTCTGCTGACGGCTTTTCTCGCCAAGATGACGGAGCCTTGGCTCTTTGGTTTTGCGATTGATACGGCGATTATTCCTAAAGATTCGGCAAGGCTAGTTTGGCTGGTTGCGCTCTATTTTCTAGCGGAGTCCGTCCGGGGTGCGAGTCTTGCCACTCAGTCTTATCTTTTTGAGAAGCTCGGGCAGAACGTCATGCAGGATCTTCGGATCCGGCTCTTCGCCCATCTGCAGCGTCTGCCGGTGACCTATTTTGACCGCACGCCCGTGGGTAAGCTCGTCACCCGAGTGACTAACGACATCGCGTCCTTGGCCGATCTGTTCTCGGCCGGATTCGTCATGATCGCGTTCAACGTGCTCACGGTCTGCGGAACCCTGATTTGGCTTCTGATCTTGAACTGGCGTTTGGCGTTCGCAGCGATCGCGATCCTTCC
>JBEIOW010000022.1:0-11811 GCA_040377385.1 Bacteriovoracaceae bacterium
ACTTCGGTCAAGAGCTTCTGGCTGGGGTAGTCGAGCAAAGGAATCCAATGACGATTGTCCTCGTCCTGGCCCTGCGACCAAATCTCGTACCGCTTCTTGGGTTGCTCGCGCGTCGGAGCGATAAAGTAGAGGCCACGCTGCGGCTCGCGCACCGTGTATTCGAAGACGATCTCGAGCTCCGCCCCGGCGACGGGCGCGGCTCCGGGCAAGGTCACCCAGATCGAACCGCCCTCGACTTCGAAGGTGGCCGGCTTACCGCCCACCTTGACCGAACTAAATTCGATACCGATCTGGTCGAACCGAATTCGCGAGAGCCCTCCCTGCGCAGCTACCACGGAGTGCGTCGCTCGACCCGAGACCCGTTTCGCTTTCGGGTCGAGTTCAACTTCCAGCTTCAAGCTCTTCGAACGAAAGGGGAGATCCGGAGCATAGTGCGGCTTGGCGCCAAAAGCGGCGAACGCCTTGCGAGTCTCTGCCCCCTTTCCGGCCAGACTCTGGACGTACCGGCGGTCATCGAAGGCTTCGCATCGCTTACACTGGAATTTTTCAAGCATTGAACGCGAGTCTACTCAGGGGCGCGTCCCAGATCAAATGCTACGCGAAGAAGAATCAGCGAACATCCGCTGGAGACTCGCAAGCGAGCCCGCGGACACGAGCCGTGCGTTGACGGATGTCGGTCAGCTCTTTGCGCATCTCGCGCGTGCGCTTTTGAAAGGCCAAGCCGTGGAACACGACCCACCGATTCGCCAAAGTTTGCAGCTCTCGGCCTGCGGCCCGGCGAGTAGGATCCTCTTCCACACGAACGATCCAGCGCTGGGCGGTCTTGAGTTCGCGTTCGGCGCGAGACATCCACTCCTCTTGTACGGGATCTGCGGCGTGCTTGAGCTTTGATCTCTGTTCCGCCGTCAGGAACGCGGAGCCAATCGATGCGGGCGCGCGATCCCTCCCCCATTGCTCCAGTGCCTCGGAATGAGACCCCAGGCGACTCTCCCATTCTTGGAAAGCCTCAGAGCAAGCGTGGGAGTCCAGCGGTGCGCTCTTACAGGAAGAGAAGAGCGCGAAAACCACGCTCGAATAGATCCCGTTGCGGAGAAGCAGCCTCATCATGATCCACGCATCGGTATTTTTTG
Source organism: Bacteriovoracaceae bacterium (assembly GCA_040377385.1). Classification (GTDB taxonomy): domain Bacteria; phylum Bdellovibrionota; class UBA1018; order UBA1018; family UBA1018; genus JBEIOW01. The sequence continues at coordinate 1,131 of JBEIOW010000022.1, forward strand.
CCGGAAGCTTGGGCAGAATTCGTAACGCGCGCGGGTCTTCTCTGAGTCTTCTTTTTCGAAGCAGAACGGGCGCTTAGAAATACCCGACTTACTAAATCAGGTATAAGTCCCTGTTTTTCCACGATTATTTTTAAAGTCCCAAACGGTCCCGCCGATAGGTGTTCTGTAAGCAGGCAGGGATTGCCTGAAGGCAAATGATGCCTAACCCACACGGAGGAGCCAGCGCATGAACCGAGGAGGATAACGTCATGGGTTTGAGAATTAATACGAACGTGCAGTCTTTGGCCGCACAACGCTTCCTGTCCAATAACAACTCCGCCACGCAGAAGTCGCTTGAGCGACTCTCTTCCGGCTCCCGCATCAACCGCGCGGGAGACGACGCCGCAGGCCTCGCCATCAGCGAACGCCTCAAAGGCAACATCCGCTCCCTTCGCCAAGCCAACCGCAACGCGAACGACGGGGTCTCCATGATCCAGGTCGCAGAGGGCGCGATGAACGAAGTCTCCAACATCATGATTCGGATGCGCGAGCTGTCGATCCAGGCGGCTTCCGACACCATCGGTGATACCGAACGCGGCTTCGTCGACAAAGAAATTCAAGGGCTGAAGGCCGAAGTGGACCGGATCGCGAAAGTGACCGAGTTCAACGGACGCAAGCTGCTCGACGGCTCCGAAGAGCTGATCGAGATCCAAGTCGGGATCAACAACTCGCCGATGCAAGACCGCTTCCAGTACGACACCAAGAAAAGCGTCACCTCGCTCGAAGGCTTGGGACTCAAGGAAGTTCAGACTCGCACCAAAGAAGGCGCTCAGACCAACCTGGCCGCTCTCGACGCTGCGATCTACCGGTTGAACGAAAACCGCTCGGAGCTTGGCGCAATCCAAAACCGCCTGTCTTCGACGATCAATAACTTGAACATCTACACCGAGAACCTCTCGGCCGCGAACAGCCGCATCCGCGATACGGATATGGCTGAAGAGACGAGCGAGCTGACCAAGCACAACATCCTCACGCAAGCGAACGTGTCGGTGCTCGGCCAAGCCAATCAGAACGCCCAGCTGGCGCTGAAGCTCCTGTAATTCACGGCTGCGATTAAGACTCGGTTTAAAATGCGCGATCCCCGGTGGCCGGAATGATTCCGGACATCGGGGATTTTTTTATTGGGTGTGCGCGTAGCACACCCAATAAAAAACTGTTTCTGGCGCGGCGCGAGCCGCGCGTGCGATGGCTCGCGCCATCGCCAGAAATAGCAGGTTAAAAAAGCGTGCTAGGTAGCACGCTTTTTTAACCGAATGCTGTGGATGGGCAGGCCGTCCTTCACGAAGAGGCGCTCAAAGAGCGTGACTTCGGGGATCTGCAGAGCCTTTGGATCGGGATGGCCCTGGTGGAGGTCGAAGGTTTTTTCTGTCACTTCCCAGATCGTGCCGGTCGCCTCGAGGCACTCGAGCATCCAGTCAAAATAGCCCCGGTGATCGGTCTTCAGGTGGAGCTCGCCGCCGTTCTTCACGAGCCGGGCGAACTGCTCGAGCGTCTCCTTTTGAATCAATCGGTTTTTGAGCTGGGACTTCTTGGCCCAAGGATCCGGGAAGTAAATCGCCAGACGGTCGATTTCTTGTTCACCGAACATGTAGGGCAACCGCACCGCGTGCGCGCGTAAGAAGAGCAGATTTCCCAGACCGCGCTTCTTGGCTTTCTCCGCGCCTCGGAAGATCTGCTTAAACTTCCAATCGATGCCGATGTACGCGCCCGCGGGATCGCGGGCCGCCCACTCGAGGATCACGTGTCCACCGTTACAGCCAATCTCGACGCACAGGGGGCGTTTCGGTGAAGAGACGCCATCGGGAAACTTCTCGCGCCATTTTCCGGAGAAACCTTCGGTTCCGTTATCGACGAAGACCCTGCCTTCCATCTCTGCCAGGAGCTTTTTCGAATAGGGATTCCAGCTCTCTGCGTACCGGAACTCCGGATGCTGAACGGGGAAGCGGGTTTCGCGGTTCATTTCGGTCACGACGTCATTCCGCCTTGATCTCGGTCCAGAAACGCTCGATCAGCGCGGCGCCTTCGCCGATATCCCGCATCGTTTCTAGACGAGCACCCGACTTGCTCGCGGTCATCGGCGGGAAGACAAATACGTTCTTGCGGATCGCCTCCGGCAGAGCCATCTGCGCCTCCTGGTTGGAGGTGGCTAACCACATGCGCGACGTTAAGCTCGTGCCCGTCGGTGCGCTGAGCAAGAAGTCGATCAGGCGATGAGCGGCTTCCAGATTTTTCGCGCCCTTTGGAATGACGACACTATCAATCCACAAAGTCGCCCCTTCTTCCGGGATCAAGTACTCGATCGCCCCGCCCGTCTCGGCCGCCGCCTGGAGGGCATCGCTCGAATAGGCCTGCGCGGCGAAAACCTCGCCTTCGATCAGCGCTTGCTTGGTTTCCGAAGAAAAACCCTTCACCTTCTTTTTTTGCGACAAAAGGAATTTCTTCGCGGCTTCCAGTTTGGCGGGATCCTTCTCATTGAGCGACTCCCCTTGGAGCTTCAACACCATGCCGAAGACTTCGCGAGCGTCATCAAAGAGGGTGAAGCGGCCCGCGAGCTCTGGCTTCTCGAAAAGATCTTTCCAGGCCATCAAGCGACCCTTGAAGCGCCGCCTGTCGATCGCCAAACCCGAAGTGCCGAATGAATAGGGAAGCGTGTACTCGTTTCTAGGATCGTAGGACTGCCCCTTCAAAGACGGATCGAGCTTCGACGCGTTCGAGATCTTTGCGAGGTCGAGCTTTTGCAGCAGTCCTAGTTCGATCATCGGCGTGAGGATGTAATCCGTCGGAACGGCGACATCGATTCCCGAGGCGCCCGCCTGCAACTTAGCGAGAAGCTCTTCGTTGGAAGAGTAGTGACTGACCTGAACCGCGATGCCGGTGGCCTTCGTGAACTCGGCAAGCGCCTCCGGCGTGACATAGTTGGACCAGATGGCCAGGTTCACCTGACCCGCGGTCGTGCCGGCAGCCCCTGATCCAACTGGGGCCTCCTTCCGGGTGCAAGAAAGGGCGGCGATCAAGGATAGCAAAGCGATCGAGAGGGGGAGCAAACGCATGCCCTCTCTTACACCTGAGAGGGAGTCGGATCAAACGGTGGGAGTCAAACAGGAGGAGAAGGATGACCCGGATCAGGTCCTCGGCGAGGCGCCTCGCGAACCTTCGGGGTCGGAGCGGGCCCATCCACGAGCTCCCGAATCTTAATTCGGATGGCGGCTTGCTCCTCTACTAACCGGCGACGCTCCGTTTGCAGCTCCTCAAAAGCCCGCAATGCGGCGGGGGTTCGGTCCCAGGGACGAGCCGAGCGGCCCGTCAAGACGCGTGAACGTCGGGGCAGCTTTTCCAACCAGTGCGACTGACGCGCACGCAAAGCAAATCCCGTCGCCACCCCCACGAGGGCGACGACTAATCCGAAAAGCCAGACCGACGACAATTGCGAGAGCATGCAGGCGTCCTTTCCCAAAAACCAAGACCTCTATAATCTAATGGACATGAACCCCATCGGAAAGCCCCCTGCACGTTTAGTCGCCTTCGGCGTTGGATTTGTTCGCGAATTTGCCTCAGCCCTGCTCCTCGCTACGCTGCTCGGCCTCTTCGCGGGAGGAGTTTTCACCCTTCCTGCATTTGCCGAGACCTTCACCGCGAAGGGGGCTGAACGGAATCTGAGGCACTTCGTGCTGAGCAAGGATTCCGGCAGCTGGACGATTTCCGAATGGAACGAATCACCGGGGCGCCTCCCCAAGCGTGAAAAAACCGAGAGAATCGGATCGGACGACCGCGCCGCCAAGGCTCACTGGCACCGCCTGCAACATCAGCTTCGCTCTTCGCTGATCTTGGCGGGAGACGCCCGCCCCTTCCCCGCTGCGATCACGGAAGTCGACGACGAAGTCCTCTGGGAGGCCTCGGAAGCCTGGTCGATGCAATGGGAGCGCCGCTACGCCGCCTGGATGGAGGCAGAGGTGGATTCCGAATTCATGGTGCGCCACCAGCTGAGGACCGATTGCGCCGACGTTGCTGTCGCGCTTCGCTGGATTTTCGCGCGAATCCACGGCTTGCCCATGGGCAACCGCCTGGCGGGCTCCGGCACACTCTTCACTCATCGCTCAATGAAGGAAGAATGGCGAACGCTCCGGACCCACGCCGACTGGAGCAAGGACGCACGCTTTCGCGCGGCGCTCGACTACGTTCTCGATACGACCTACACGCACTCCATCTTCCGTGACAGCTTTCCGGTGCGAATCGACCGGAGTGCATTCCAGCCCGGAGTTTTTTTCCTCTATCTCTTCGACTCCACGGGGCACACGCAGGTCCTCACTCATCTCGAGCCGGAAAGTTCGGCCAACTACCCTGTCGTGCTGCTCGGCTCCGATGTGCCTCGCGCGGTCCGCCGCCTCGCGATCAATGGGCTTTGGTGGTCCCGCGACGCGAACCGGGAGTCGATGGGCCTTCGCCAATTTCTTTGGCTCGTGCGCAATCCGAACGGAAGCTGGATCCTGAACTCCCCTCTTCAAATGCCCCATTACTCAGAAGAACAGTATTCCCCGGAGTTCCTTCGCGGCTACCCGGACTGGCACTCCGCCGTACTGGCGCGCATCGCTCCGCGTATGAGTCGCGAAGCGGCGATTAAGAATCTGGTGGAAGAACTCGCGCACCGTCTCATTGACCGCGCCCGCATCGTGAAGGAAGGCTACGACATCTGCTCGCGTGCCCCGTGCGAAGAAGGCACCTCTGACTACGAAAACTGGAGCACCCCCGCGCGCGATCACGCGATGCGAGAGCGATACAACCTCCTCTGGAGCCTAGTCAGCGATGAGGTTTACTTTCCGGAGGCCTGGCTCGAGGAAGTCCTTAGCCCCTTTCTTCGAAACCAAAGCGTCCAGCTACCCACTTGCGGTACGGTATCGCTCTCACGCGCTGCCGTGCAGATGCTCGTTCGCAGTCCCTTTGCGAGCGACGACCCGCGAGACCCCCCGGACTACCGATGGGCCTTTTTCTTCCGGAACGACTGTCCTCGACTGACCCTGAAATAAGAATCCCCGGACACCGCGCATTCCCGAGGAGCGGCATCCGGGGATCAGCTGACCGCGCGGGGTCGTCGTCCGCGCGATCAAAGCTTGAGTAGCTGAGCGGTCGCGGCATTCTCGAAGTCCAACTCGGCCGCGTTCGCGCGACTCTCGCCCGACGCCGAGGCGATCGCCCCGACAAACAACCAAGTCAGCGCCCAATAGACCGCCTGATGCTGCTGAGTAGTCATGATCCGTTCCCCCGTTCGAAGCGCTTGCTACGCCCGAGCGGGGATTCGGTCAAATCGGGAGCCCGGAAGATCCGGACAAGTTACATACCAATGATGTAAAAACTTACGGATTCAGGGCATGTAGCGAAAAGGCACGAAGACCTTTCGCCCCGCGTTAACCTGAACCGTGCGCTCGATCGTCTGACCGCCGCCCTCGGGAGTGAGTCGCACGGTGTGCAAGCCGGGTGGCAAACGTACCCGCGCAATCTGGAAGTCTTTCGGTAAGAGCCGCCACGAACGCAGGTCCGCTTGATCGGACGCCAAGAGCACAACCCGCGTAAGGAAACCCGCGAGCGGGCTGTCGGTTTGCTTCTCCACTTGTGCGGCGACGACCTCCTTGGCAACCCGCCCGGCGATCCGCTTGGCGACCAAGCCCGCGTACTTCTCGTCGAGGTTCTGAATCGCGACGGACTCAACGTCGTCCAGCACGGCGCTCCTTACCGGTGGCTGACCCTCGACTTCGACGAGCGCAGAGCCGACGGGATTAGCGCGAGGATAGAACTTCGGAAGGTTGTAAAAAACGGGATGCGGAAGCTTCTCGGGAGAGAGGCCATTCTCAAAAATCACCACAACCTCGCCTAGCTTCGAACGTGGACCCTCCTGCTTACGGATCTCCTCGCGATCCGCGCGAGTCAGGCCGAAATCTGATGCCCACTTCTCCGCCGCTTCGTTCAGGCCCGAGAACGAGGAAGTCCTCCATAGATCGCGGCCGATACCGGGAAAACTCGGACGAATCTCCCACGCTTTTTTGTAGTCGAGATAGGCGGCATTATAATCGCCCTCCGCCTCGCGGAGTACGGCCGCAAAATAGCGGGCGAAGGCGCTTTGGGAAATTTTACGGCCGCCTTCGGTGCGAAGCCGCTCGAGCTTGGTATTGACCCGCCTGGCTTCTACCAGCGCACCCTCGAGGTCGCCCTTGGCCGCGAAAGCAATCGCGAGATAGGCGCTGATGTAAACGTACTCGAACTCCTCGGCTTTGTAGTCCAGGACGTTCGCGCTCGTCAGCAGCGCCCCGGTCTCGGCCGCAAGCGAGGTGTAGTCTTTGATCTCCGCCAGCCGATCAGCCTTCAGAAAGATTGAGATCGATTCGTCGTATTTGCCGGCACTATGGAGCGCGATCCCAAGATCCAGTTGATAGAGAAGCGCATCGCGCCCGCTCTCGCCTTGCTCGTCGACCCCGACGCGGAGCCGCTGCGCGGCCGCTTCATAATCTCCGCCACGAAAAAGACGATCCACTTCTTGGTCATTGATTCGCGCGGAACTGCAGGCTGAAACCGCGATCGAGCTCACGATGAGCACGATCGCGGCTAGGAGAGAACTTGTGGACATCAGAGTCCGACGCTGCGTTTGCGGAACTTCTTACGGATTTCTTTTTCTTCGACGCAATCGATGGTCGAAGTATCCATGTTGGTGAGATTCATTGTGAGCTTATAATAGATGAACTTATCGTTGCCGACTTGCTGGATATTAGAAGCAATCGCGCCGCTCAGGATATAGTCGGCGCCAATCTGGCTACCGCGCTTCTTAGCGCTCGGGCCAGAAACATTCCCACTCTCGTTATACTTGTATTCGTCCTCCAACGTACCGCGCTCTTCTTTGTTCACGAAGCGCACCTTGCCCGATTTGATGAGGGCGGTGCGGATCTTATCCGTCATCGAGACCGTGTCGATGTGCTCTTCGGTGCGGTTCTGAACCTTCTCGACGATCACCACCGGCGGACGCGGAGCATTGGCGACGTAGCCACAAGCGACCATCGCGCGAATCGTGGTATCCGCCATCTGTTGCATATCGGCTTCGTTAAACTTGTCGTCGAGCAACTCCACGCGAGTCGGGTCATCGTACTCGCCTTTGGTGAACGCCTTTGGCCCGCCGCAGCCGCTCGCTACGACCGCGACCAGTGCTGAAAGTCCCGCCCATACCCATTTCCGATCCCGCGCCGTCCGAGTGAGAAATTGAATCTTCATTGTGAAGCCTGCGGTCCTTTCGTTAACCATTTCAAGTCAGTGGACCTTCAGTGTAAGGATTAAGGATCTCTTTTCAAGTCCCTGCACGAAGGAGCTCGCGTGTCTGCCCCTGGATTCTCCCCCTCCTCTCTGGCTGCTGACTCGACTTGGCACAACGTGCTGAGTCGACGCCTCATTTTCGTGAGCGGCAAGGGCGGCGTGGGCAAAACCCTCGTCTCACGCGCGATCGCTCGGGCACTCCCAGGGAAAATCCTGTGGGTTTGCTTTGAGGATCCTGCCCGTCCGCCTCAGGAGCAGCGACGGGTGAAGTCCGACCCCTCCGGCACTCTCGATGAGCTCAACTGCGAGTCCGCACGGTGCTTTCAGGAATATATCGGAATGAAAATCGGCGTGCCCGCGCTCGCCAAGATTTTCCTGCAAAGCAAGCTGATCCAGTACCTTGCTCAGGCTGCGCCCGGAATCCGCGAGCTCGTTCTGCTGGGCAAGGTCTGGTTCGAACGCGAACGCTTCGACCATATCGTCTGCGACATGCCGTCGACCGGGCATGGCTTGGCGATGTTCCAAAGTATGGGGAATTTCTCGGCACTCTTCGGGGGCGGCCCACTCGCCCGCGACGCCGAGTCCATGATCACCACGTTCAGCGATCCTCGACAGACCGGACACCTGATCGTGTCGCTGCCTGAGGAAATGCCGCTCGTCGAATCCCTGGAGCTGCGTGACACGCTGGCGACGATTTTCCCAGGCAACGAGCCCCGCTTCCTCGTCAATCGACTCATCCCCGGCGAATTGGCCACGCAGTTGGCCACGTCCGTCGGCCATCCCGATGACTGGCCGACTCCAGTTGCCGAATCGCTCGAGGACTACCTCCGCAAGCGCTGGGTACTGGAACGAGAGAACGTCCAGATCTGGGAAAGGCAGGGCATCCGATTCGGCTCGCTGCCCTTTTTCCCCCCTCCCGCCGACGGCGCTGCACCGGACGCTACACTCCTCGATGCCGCTACGCGCTTCATCGCTTCTTTGGTCACCGCTGGCCGAGGAGGCGCATCATGAACTATTCCCGTCCAGACGGAATCGATGCGCTCATCTCAAAGCACAAGATCCTCGTTCTCTGCGGAACCGGCGGAGTCGGAAAGACTACGATCAGCGCGGCGATCGCGCTGCGAGCCGCGCTTCTCGGAAAACGCGCCGTCGTCGTTACGATCGATCCGGCCAAGCGCCTAGCCACGTCTCTCGGAATGGAGCAGCTCGGTGACGAACCTTTCGATCTCACTCCGCGGCTGCCGCCCGGATCGGGATCGATGCACGCCTTGATGCCCGACACCCGCCTCACTTTCGAGCAACTGATCCGGGATCTTGGATTTGATGAGGCAGGCGCCGAACGCGTCCGGCGAAACGTGATCTTCAAGATCTTCGCCAAGGAATTCTCCGGAACCAACGAATACATGGCGATGCAAAAACTGCATTCGCTGAACCAAGACTCCCGCTTCGACTTCATTGTGCTCGACACCCCGCCGAGCCGAAATACGCTCGACTTCCTGCGCGCGCCCGAGCTCCTCTCGCGCTTCTACGACGACAAGATTTTCTCTTGGATCGTGACGCCGGCCAATAAACTCCTCGGCGGTCGTCTTTTTGCCGGCGGCATGGAAAAGGTCATGGACCTTTTTGAAAAACTCACCGGCTCTGGTTTCATGTCTCAGCTGCTGGAGTTCGCGCGCTCCCTACTCGAAGTCCGCCTCACCTTTACCGCCAATCTCAAGCAAGTCATCGCGATGCTCCAAGCGCCGACCACCGGCTTCCTGCTCGTCAGCCCTCCCGCGCCCAGTGGCTCGGACGAAATTGGTCACTTCATCCGTTCCGTGCGCGAGCGAGATTTTCGCTTTCTCGGTCATTTGGTCAACCGCTCGCTTTCCCATCTTCAAAGCGATCGATCCGCGATCGACGGCCTTGAGCCTGGCCTCGCGGTCTTGAAAGCCCTGCAATCCCGCGAGAGACTAGCGGGAGCTCAAGTGAGCCAGGCGATCCGGCAGGAACCTATCCGCGTTTTCCCGGAACTAGCCCGAGATATCCACTCCCTGGAGGACTTGATCCATGTCGCACTCGCTTTGGATGACGGCCCAGTCAGCTCTACTCCCCGCTCTCACCCTACTTCTCTCCAGCACGAGTGAAGTGCGCGCCGGGACCCCTTCGTCCCCAGTTCCAGTCACTCCGGTCACGGCCGCCGGACGCGCCACGGAGGAGGACGCGCGAATTCTGCTCGAGGACGCGCGCCTCCTCGTGGCCGAAAAGCGCCTCGACGACGCCATCCCGAAGCTCGAACGAATTCTCGAGCGCCACCCGGGTTCAGCCGGCTTCACCGAAGCGCACTGGCTCCTGGGCACCGCCTACTGGCGCAAAGGCCAGCCCGCGCGCGCTGTCGCTCCACTCCGGTCCTACATTGAAGCGCTCGGCCGCAGCGAGCCCGCACTCCGTGCCCGCCTGCTGCTTGCGCGCGTGAACCTCGAACTCACTCAGGTTTCCGAAGCGTTGACTCTCGCGCAAGAAGTGGAGAATGCAGCAGCAAAGGCCACGAAGAATAAGAAATCCGCGCGCATCGACCCTGCGCTCGTGCAGGAGGCCCGTCTCCTCCGCGCCCGCGCTTGGATCGCGCGCGGTCGTCTTGACGACGCCGAACGGTCTCTCGATTCCGTCCGGAGCGACCTCGCCGCGCGCGGCGACACCTCCCCTCTGCGTGAAGAGCAAATGACTCTCCGTCTCGCCATCCAACTCAAGCGCTGCGACCGTTACCCACCGCTGACGGAAAAACGTCCAAACTGGGATGAGGCGCAGCTCGCGGATCTCTACCAGCGACGCGGAACCTGCATCGCCGAATCGCTTCCACTCTATCGTGACCTCCTCGCGCTTCCGGCGGAACCCCTCAACGGCCACTCCCGCGAAGCTCGGGCCGCCTTCAGCGCGGCGTACTCCGCTTTTCACTCCAGCTGTCGCAATCCCCCCGCTCCACCGGTCGAACCCGGAAAAAAACGGACGAAAGCGCAGCTGCAGGCCTACCTAACGGAACGGCAACAGCTTCTGGATCGAACATGCGAGATCGAATTCGCCAAACATCTCGGGCTCTTGGCCGTCCTCAAAGAAAGCACGCCTGAAAAAAATCGAAGTGAGCTGGACGAACTCCAGAACCATGCCCAAAGTCTTCGAAGTAGCCGATAACTCGATCCATCCCCGAGGGGGCGGTCGCTCGACCTGTAAGGACCACGCATGAGCCCGCACGAAGCCCTCACCGGCTCGAAGCTAAAGAAGCACCTCGCCCAAGCCATCCGCTCCCATCGCCGAGAGCTTTTTGATTGGCACCTGGAGATCGCGCGGAAGACGCCTTCTCCGTTTTATAGTTCGGTGG
>JBEIOW010000401.1:0-2855 GCA_040377385.1 Bacteriovoracaceae bacterium
ATCTTGATGTCGGTCTTCTACAGCATCATTGACGAAGCGTTGCACTGGCGCCGATATTTCGGCGGTCACTCGGATCGCGTCGAAATGTGGAGCCATTCGTTCATCTTCACCGGCCACCTCCTGATGGTGATGGCTTGGTGGCATTGGTTCGAGCAAGGCTACCCCGGCGTTGCCGAGACGTTGCAGGCGTTCGCCGCCCGTTAGTCCGAACTCGACCAGGTGTCCGAATTAGCGCCCTATTTAGCGCCCTATTTAGCGACAGATGTTCGAGCGAACGGGTTGCTGCGTGCGGCTCATTTCCGACTGCGAGAGAACCTGGGCCACCACGGCTTTGCCGGTGCGTGACGAGACGATCATGCGTAGGCCGATCGCGCTGTCCGAAGTGCGCCACGAGCCGCAAGAATTCTCCAGATACTGGACTGTCACGAGGAACTGCCGTCCGCAAACGGTCGCGCTCGAGCAGCCTCCGCCGCAGCGGTCCAAATAAGTCGTGCAGGATTCGCCTTCGAAGCGAGCGCGCACGTCGGAGCGATCCTGAACGTAGCCGGCTTTCTTCAGCGCTTCATCCTGAACCGTGAGTTGTTCGATGCCACGGCGATCGACGATCTCTTCCATGCCGCGCAAAGCAAGGCGCATGTCCGAGCACAGCGAAGGCTTGCAGCCGCCGCGGCCGCAGTTGGCGGGATCCGGACGGTCAGCGACGGGTTCTTGCGTTACGGGACGATCAAACCAATCGCTCGGAAGATCGGGCGTTGCTGGAGCGTCCGCGATCGGAAGTTGCGGCGCAGGGCTCTGCGGAGGCAGAGGATAAACGGGGGGCTGAACGGGCTGGTTCGGGGGAAGGTCCCAAACAATGGGCGGCTGGTTCGGCGTATTGGGTTGTTGCGGGATCGTGATCGTCGGCGCTGGCGTGGAGCCCGGGTTCGGCTGATCCACGTTCTCGCGAATGACCTCTTTTCCGCACGCGGTGAGCGTAAGCGCGAGGAGCGCGATCCCCAGCGGGATCCGATTTGAAGCGAGATTTTGTAGCGGCTTCCAGTTCTTCATAAATCAGCACCTTTTTCTGCGAGGACAGAGTCCTGCGCAGGTGAATGGACCTAAGACGGGAGACTTTCTAACATAAACTGATCAAATTGGTCAACAATTAAGAGGGCGCTTTGGGTCATCCGGTTTATGCGCGCTAAGTCATAGGTTTCTTAGGGGATTTTTTTGTGGAGCGGACACTACTCCTGCCTTGCTTCGGGCCCCAAAACGGAAAAAGCTCTGGGATTCACCTCCGAGGACCCCCATGAAGAAGCTCGCACTCATTTTCGGTTCGTTCATCGCCTTGCTCCTCATTCTGGCCATCGCGCTCCCGTTCCTGGTCGATGTTGATCAGTATCGGCCTCAGATCGTTCAAGCGGCGAATCAGAAGCTCAACGGCAAGCTCGAGCTTGGCCAATTGAAGCTCTCTCTTTGGGGTCAGATCCGCGTGGATGTCGCCGGTGTAGAGTTGTCCGACGCCCAGGCGCGCAAGGTCGTCTCAGTTCAAGACGCGTACTTCCATCTGCCGCTCATGCCGCTGATAACGGGGTCTCCCGTCATCACGTTCAATATGCGGAAGCCATCGCTTTCGGTGGTGAAGGACAAGGCCGGCAAGCTGAACGTAACGAATCTGATGAAGGAGTCCGCGGCCGCACCCGCCGCCCCGACGGGCGAAGCCGCTCCGGCCGGCGCTCCGGCGGAAGGCGAAACGAAGCTCCCAGGAATCGCCGCGCGCGCGCGACTCGGACTGGAGATTCGCGATGCCGCGCTTGCTTATCGCGATGAAGCGACGGACCTCACGACCCAGCTTCAAAATCTCAACCTCATCGTCACCGACCTTTCTCTTTCCCGCCCCACGACTTTGGAGTTCTGGGCGGATCTCGACACCCGGCTCGGTAAGAGCATGACCGTGAAGGGCCCCCTGCGCGCTTCCGGGCGTTCGGAAGTCACGCTCGACGGCTCCCGCCTCGCGAAGTACTCGCTGACGCTCGACGCAAAAGCGGACGACCTGGAAATCCTGATGCCCGGTCTTTTTCACAAAAAGCCGGGCATGGCGACGCACGCGGCCCTCGTGCTCCTGGGTACGCCTCAAGAAGCTCGGATCGAGAAGCTGAACATCGCCTTCTTCAATGCCACTTTGGAAAGCTCGGGCACGCTCTCGCAGCTCGATCAAAAGACGGGTGTCGCCGCGTTCACCGTGAAGTCCAACTCGATCGACCTCAAAGCTTGGAACGAGTTGGTTCCAATGCTCAAGGAGTACGAGCTCTCCGGCACGCTCGATTTCTCGGCGGCAGCCAACGGCCCGACGGACAAGCTCGATTACTCGGCTGATCTCCTCGTGAAGGCACTGACTCTGAAGGCGGGCAACCTCAAGGCGCAACCCGTGTTCGACTCCGCCGTGCGCGTGAAGACCGATCAGGTCGAGAGTTTCACTCTCTCCATGAAGGCGCCGGGCAACGATCTCAAAGTGGCGGGCAAACTCGTTTCTTTCACGAAGCCCCGCTTGGATGCGTCCGTCACCTCAACCGGCATGAACTTGGATCAGCTGATCGACTTCAAGGTCGCTAAGTCCGCCGAGAAGAAAGCAGACGCTCCACCGCCGGCCGAAGGGAAGACCGCAAGTCAAGAGGGCGCGGCTCAGGCCTCCGCAAGCGGCGACTTTGACCGGATGCTCGATCCGATGCGCGAGAACCCGATGCTCGCCGCGATGAGCGGAGCGGTCACCGTGAACCTCGCGTCCATGCAGGCGTACGGCGTGAAGATGAGCCCGATCTTGGCGCGGCTGACCTTGCGTGAGCTCACGGCCGTGCTGGAAAACTTTTCCATGTCGG
>JBEIOW010000070.1:0-7849 GCA_040377385.1 Bacteriovoracaceae bacterium
CTACCTCGGCGAACCCGTGACCGAAGCGGTCGTGACGGTTCCCGCGTACTTCAACGATGCCCAGCGCCAGGCGACGAAGGACGCCGGCCGCATCGCCGGCCTCGACGTCAAGCGCATCATCAACGAGCCGACGGCTGCCGCACTCGCGTACGGTCTCGATAAAAAAGGCAAAGAGATGACCGTCGCGGTCTTCGACTTGGGCGGCGGCACGTTCGACGTCTCGATTCTCGAGATGGGCGATGGCGTCTTCGAAGTGAAAGCCACCAACGGCGACACTTTCCTCGGCGGCGGCAACTTCGACCAACGCATCATGAACTGGATGGCCGACGAGTTCAAAAAAGAGAACGGCATCGACCTCCGCAATGACAAGATGGCGCTCCAGCGCCTCAAAGAAGCGGCCGAGAAAGCCAAGCACGAGCTCTCGAGCATGACCGAGACCGACGTCAACCTTCCGTTCATCACGGCGGACGCGTCCGGCCCGAAACATTTGAACCTCAAGCTCTCGCGCGCCAAGCTCGAGAACCTCGTCGAGGACCTCATCGAGAAGATGGCTGGCCCGTGCGAGACCTGCATCAAGGACGCCGGGATCTCCAAGTCGCAGATCGACGAAGTGATTCTCGTCGGCGGCATGACCCGCATGCCGCGTGTGCAGGCGAAGGTGAAGGAAATCTTCGGAAAAGAGCCTTCCAAAGGCGTGAACCCGGATGAAGTCGTCGCCGTCGGCGCCGCGATTCAAGGCGGCGTCCTTCAAGGCGACGTCAAGGACGTGCTCCTCCTCGACGTGACTCCGCTCTCGCTGGGCATCGAGACCCTGGGCGGCGTCTTCACGAAGCTCATCGAAAAGAACACGACGATCCCGTCCAAGAAGTCGCAAGTCTTCTCGACGGCCGCCGACAACCAGAGCGCCGTGACGATTCACTGCTTGCAGGGCGAGCGCGAGTTCGCCGAGCACAACAAATCGCTCGGCCGCTTCGATCTCGTCGGCTTGCCCCCTGCTCCGCGCGGCGTACCGCAGGTCGAAGTGACCTTCGACATCGACGCCAACGGCATGGTGCACGTCTCGGCTAAAGATCTCGGAACCGGCAAGGAGCAGTCGATCAAGATCACTCCTTCCTCGGGTCTCACCGAAGAAGAGATCAAGCGTATGCAGCGCGAAGCGGAAGAGAACAAAGCTTCCGATGAGAAGCGCAAAGAGACGGTCAACGCACGCAATACGCTCGACGGTTTGATTTACCAGATCGAAAAGACGCTCAAGGAGCACGGCGACAAAGTGGAGGCCGCGACCAAGACCGAAGTCGAAGCCGCTCTCGCCACCGCGAAGACCCAGCTCGAGAGCCAAGACGCCGACGTTCTCAAGAAGGCGGCCGAAGATCTGTCCGCCGCTTCGAACAAGATGGCGGAGCTCATGTACAAGAACGCCGGCGCCAACGGCGGAGCCGGGGCGCAGGCCCACGGTAACGGCGCGGAAGCGACCGGAGCGGGTGGCGCTGGCCACTCGGAGCCGGGCGCGGACGGTAAGAAAAAAGAAGACGTCATCGACGCGGACTTCAAAGAAGTCTGATCGAGACCCTGTCAATCGTTAGAACGAGCCCGCGCTCCCGAAAATGGAGCGCGGGCCTTTGCTTGAGGATGCACGAGCATGGCCGCCGCTAAACGCGACTATTATGAGATTCTGGGCGTCGCCAAAGGCGCGTCCGCCGAGGAACTCAAAAAAGCCTACCGAAAACTCGCCATCCAGTTTCACCCGGACAAAAACCCGGGCGACAAAGCGGCGGAAGAGAAGTTCAAAGAACTCTCCGAGGCCTACGAAGTCCTTACCGATCCCAAGAAGAAGCAGATGTACGACCAGTTCGGTCACGCCGGAATGGGCGGAGCCGGCATGGGCGGCGGCTTCGAAGGGTTCGGCGGCGCCGGTGGCGCCTCGATGAACGACATCTTCGGTGACATCTTCGGAGACCTTTTTGGAGCCGGGATGGGCGGAGCACGCGCCGGCGGCGGAGCGCGCAGACGGAGCGGCGGACGCGCGGGCTCAGATCTACGGACCCAAGTGGACATCACTTTCGAAGAAGCCGCCTTCGGCGCCGAGAAGGTGCTCACCGTTCCCCGCGCAGTTCAGTGCGAGACCTGCACCGGAACGGGTTGTAAGGCCGGCACAAAGCCTGAGAATTGCGGTCAGTGCCAAGGTCGCGGCGAAGTGACTTTTCAACAGGGCTTCTTCGCGATTTCGCGCCCATGCCCGAAATGTAACGGCGCCGGCCAGACGATTCCAAACCCCTGCGGCACTTGCCGAGGTAGCGGCCAAACTCAGAAGCGCTCGCAGATCGCCGTCAAGATTCCGGGCGGCGTCGACACCGGTCAGCATTTAAAACTCACGGGCGAAGGCGAGGCCGGCGAGCGCGGCGGACCTCCGGGCGACCTCTACGTTGTCATCAACGTTCTCGAGCATGACTTCTTCACGCGCGAGGATGCGGACGTTTTCTGCGATGTGCCCGTCACCTTCTTCCAGGCCGCCGCCGGTACGGAACTCGAAGTGCCCACGCTCGAGGGCAAAGTGAAGATGAAGATTCCGGCAGGAACCCAGTCGCACAAGTCTTTCCGCCTCAAAGGGAAGGGTTTGCCGAAGCTGGGCTCCTACGGCACCGGAGACCAGATTGTTCGGGTCATCCTAGAAACGCCGAGCCAGCTCACTTCGGAGCAGAAAGATCTCCTGTCGAAGTTCGATGCGCTGAGCACCGCCAAGACTCAGCCAGCTCACCGCGGATTCTTCGACAAGGTTCGGAACCTCTTCGATTAAGACCACCTCTTCAATTATGCTCGAGTGATGAAGCCCTTCAACCTTGAGGCCATCAATCGCGGCACCCAGAACACACTCACCTCCCTCCTGGGAATCCGGGTGACGAGAGCGGAGTCCGGCCTTCTAGAGGGTGAGATGCCTGTCGACTCCCGCACTCACCAGAACTTCGGCATCCTCCACGGCGGCGCCTCCGTTGTCCTGGCTGAAACACTCGGCTCCATCGGCGCCAATCTACTGGTGGATGCGGATCATCACGCGGTGGGACTAGAAATCAATGCCAACCATGTCCGCTCAGTCGAGTCAGGAAAGGTCCTCGGCGTGGCCACCGCGCTGCACGTGGGCAAAACGACCCAACTCTGGGAAATCCTGATCCGATCGGAATCCGGCGACCTGGTTTGCGTCAGCCGGCTTACGATCGCGGTTCGCCCAAAGTCCCGGTCGAAATCGCTCTCGGGGTCGCGCATCCTGACGTAGAATCGAAGGGCTATGAAAAGCCTTCCCGCTTCTCTTCTGCCTACCCTTCTGATCGCGCTGCTATCCTTGAGCCCCTCGACCCTCCGAGCGGACGATGAGGACCTGGTCGCGCAAAAAGAGATTCAAGCCGTCTACGCGCAAGGCAATTACGCCGCCGCGGTGACCCGCGCGGGTGAGTTCTACAAACAGTTTCCGGAAAGCCCGTTTCAAGCACAGGTGAGAAATCTCCACGGGCTCTCCATGCTGCTCACTCGCCGACCTTTGCTCGCGATTCCGCAGTTCCAACGTGCCGTTGAGCTAAGCCCGAGCGACTCTTTCCGCTCTTTCGTTCGCTACAATCTCGCGGCGGCTCAATTCGAAACCAGTCAGTTTCCTGAAGCACAAAGCACTCTTGCGCTCGTTCAGCCTAGCCAACTGGATGACGACAACCGCGTGAAGTTTCTCGCCTTGCGGGCGAAAACCGCACTGCGGCTGGACGATCCCGCCCAAGCCGTTCGGGATTATCTGCAGTTGGCCCGCTCCGTGAGCGCAACCGAAAGTCAGGCAGGATTCGCCTCGCAGCTGGATGGCGCGCTTCAGCGTATCCAGACGACCGGAGTCTTGGAGCCGATCTATCGTGAATTCGAAGATAGTCCAATCGCCGACCGGGCTCTCTTCCGCGCCGGCCAACTCAGCTTTCGTGCCGGCCAAGTGGAGCCCGCCGAGGAGCAGCTCAACCGGTTGATCTCGCGCTACCCCACCTCTCCTCACCTCGCCGAAGCTCAGGAAATCCTCCGTGCGCTTGAGAACCGCTCGGTCGTCGACTCCAAGGCGATCGGCGTGCTCCTACCGATGAAAGGGAAGTACGCGAGGTTCGGGATGCGCAACCTCCAAGCGATCTCGCAGGCGTTTGGGATCTTCGGTGGTCCCGGAGCGTCCGGCGCTAAGGTCAAGTACACGCTCGTGGTCGAAGATTCCGGCGAGGACGCGGACTCCGCGCTCAAAGCGCTCGGGAAGCTCTACTTCCAGCACCACGTCGTGGCTGTCATCGGCCCGCTTCTGAGCAAAGGGGTCGAGCAAGTGACCCAGAAGGCCAACGAGCTGGGGCTGCCGATGATCACCCTCACGCAACAGCCTGGCATTATCGGTGACTGGGTGTTTCAGGCCGGCCTTACCCCGCGCCTGCAAGCCGAAGAGATCGCGCGCCATGCCATCGAGAAACTCGGCCTGAAGAAATTCGCCATCCTCACGCCCAAGGACAAATTTGGAGAGCAGTACTCGCAGTTCTTCTGGAACGCGGTGGAAGCGCTGGGCGGCGAAGTCGTGGGCTACGAGGCCTACATGCCCGGCGAAACGGATTTTCGGCAGGCGATCGACAAGCTTTCCGGCCTCTATTATCAGGATGCGCGCAAGCGAGAGCTCGACGCGCTGGCCGAAGAGCGGAAGAAGCAGAACATTCGCAAACGCACGCGCAAGACCGCGGCCCTCTTTGATCTCCCCCCGATCATCGACTACCAAGCCGTCTTCGTCCCCGACGAGCCCAAGGTCATCGGCCAAATCCTTCCGACCTTCGCCTACCGTGACGTGACCAAGATGCGCTACCTCGGCGTGAATACCTGGAACTCCCAGGAACTCATCCGCCGCGCGCAGAATTGGGCCGAAGGCGCGCAATTCACGGACGCATTCTTCCCGGACAGCACCTCCGATGTCGTGAAGAAGTTCGTGGAGAAGTACCGCTCCCTCTACGGGGAAACTCCCGCCGGGATGGAAGCGCTCGCGTTCGACGCGGCGACGATCCTGGAGTTTGCGCTCTCGACCGGTGCCACGACCCGACGTGATGTCGCGGACTACGTCAAAAACCTGACGACCTTCGCGGGCGTCACGGGCCGAATCACCCAAAAAGAGGGATACCTTACCCGCACCCTGACGATCCTCACGATCAAGGGCGGTACGATCGCCGAAGTCCGGTAGGGGTTTCGCCTCGGCATAAGCTGCCGATTGGCGATGCTTCCTCCTTCCCGTCATACTGAGTAGACGCGGGCATGATGCCCGCTCGGCCCGCGCCTGTCGCGGGTTGGCGGCTGTGGTCAGGAGGACTACACACTTGGGGCTGAGGTTCGACCCCGTTGGCGGGGGTCAATTCAAACAGGCTGTTCAACAGATCATCGAAGCTGAGCGTCAGCCGGTGAAAGCCCTCGAGGCGCGTAAAAAACTCGAGGAAGGACGCCTCAAACTTTTCCAAGAGTTCAAAGCCAAGTTCTCGGGCTTCGATAAGACGCTTTCCGAATTCAGTAACTTCAAAAACTTCCGGGAGCTCAAGGCCGATCTCGGCGATGGCGCCAACATGATCGACGTGACGTTCGACAAAACGCTCGCCGAGCCGGGAACCTACCGAATCGAGATCGATCAGCTCGCCAAGCGATCGAGCGTGATGACCAACAGCTTCGAATCCGCCGACGAGCCAAACCTCGGCATCGGCTACGTCGTCGTAGAACTCCCGGACGGCGAATCGCGCGAGATCTTCGTCGACGGCGCCAACGCGAGTCTCAATGGCATCGCCAAGCTCATCAATCAACAGAAAGACTCGGACGTGCTCGCCTCGGTGATCAACGACCAGAGCGACCCGGATAAACCATGGCGCCTGCTGATCACGGGAAAAAACGAGGGTGAGGCCAAATCCGCAAGGTTCCCGGAACTCTACTTCATGGACGGGCGCCAGGACGTCTACTACCGCGACGACTCGGATGCTGCCAACGCAGTCATCAAAGTCGACGGCATGGAAATCGAAGCCGGTAGCAACGAAATCAAAAACTTCGTGAGCGGCGTGAACGTCCAGTTGAAGCAGGCCAAACCCGACACTCCCATCACGCTGAAAATCACCGAGGACTACAAAAAAATCGGCGGCAAAGTGAAGGAATTCGTCGATCAGATCAACGGCGTCCTCGAGTTCATCAACAAGCAAAACCAGGTCGACGAAAAAACCGATACTCGTGGCGGCTTCACGGGCGACTCAGGGCTGCAAACGATCGAGTACCGAATCAGGAACTTGATGCACGAAGGTTTTCCCGACGCGAATCCGGTTGAGAACGAAAGTTACAACATCATCACGCTCGGCCAACTCGGGATCGAGTTCAATAAGGCCGGCCAGCTGACGTTCAAGGAAGACCGATTCGAGAAGACGCTGCAAGACAACTTCAAGGGCGTGGCCGAGGCGATTACCGGTGAGTTCGGGATCGCATCCCAGATGCGCCAAGTGATCTCTCAATATACTCGTCCGGGAGATGGCTTCCTCACCAATCGGGAGCGCACGCTTCGCAATCAGATCCAGCGCGTGGACGACGATATCGCGCGCAAAGAGGCCCGCGTTCAACAAAAGGCCGAAGCGGTGACAGCCCAGTTTTCCCGCCTGCAAGCCACTCTCAGCAATATGCAACGTCAGCAGCAGTATCTCTCGGCCACCCTGGGCGGTGGCGGAGGCAACTTGGTCGCACAACTTCTCGGAGGATAATTAAGTCATGACGAACCCAGCCGGAGCCAATCAGTACAAAAGAACCGCAGTCCAAACGGCCAATCCCGGTCAGGTCCTCATCATGCTTTACGAGGCGGCGATCAAATACGTCAAAAAAGCGTCGGTCTGCATCGATGCCAAAGACATTCCGGGCAAGGGACAGAATATTGGCCGCGTGCACGACATCCTCAACGAGCTGACCAACACGCTGAACTTCGAAGTCGGCGGTAAGATTGCTCATGACCTCGAGGCTCTGTACAATTTCATGATCGGCCAACTCGTTAAGGCCAACGCCGAAAACGATAAGGCCGCGCTCGAAGTCGTTCAGAAAAACTTGGAAACGCTCCTCGCAGGATGGCGAGTGGCGGTCGAGCAGGTACAACAGGGACAGGCAAAGAAGTGAAAGGCATGGACGTCTTAGCTTTGCTCCGCAGCAAGAATCGTTGCTTAGAACGGTTCTTGGCTCTTTCTGAAACCTTCCGCGAGCGCTCACGCGCCGGCGGTGAGGCCTGGTGCGACCTACAAAGCCTGAATGATTTCCAGGACAACCGCGACGCCTCACTCAAGGCGATCGAGCTCTACGACCGGAAGATCCAGGAAGCCGTCGACGTCCTTCCCTCCCACATGCGGCAAGTCCCTCAGCTCGTCGACGCGGTTCGATCCGCGCTCGAGCGCAAGGAAGAGCTGGTTAAACGCATCCTCGAAGCCGACCTCGAGGTCATCTCGAAGATCGAAGACGTGAAGAACCGTCTGCTCAAGGATCTCAACGGCACTCGCCGCAGCCGCGAAGTTCTCTCGAAGTTCAAGAGCACCTGGATTCCTCGCTCCGGCGAAGAACTGGATAAGGAAGTATGAAAGACGCACAGAAACAGATCCAAGCCCTTCTGGGATCTCACCTGAGTGCTCAGGATCTCGAGCTCGTTGACCTGGTGGAGATTCCCTCCAAGGCCGACCGGATGGTTCGCATCCGCACTCTCGAAGAGGCGCTGGACGACTTCAATGAGCCCAGCGACGGGGATACGGTAGGTTTCCTGGTTCAAGTGAGGACCAAGGGTAGCGCAAAGAAGCGCCCCACTCTGCGCGAACAAGAAGAC
>JBEIOW010000064.1:0-8213 GCA_040377385.1 Bacteriovoracaceae bacterium
ACCGTCTCGTACTTGACCGACTGGATTTTGATCAGCTCGCGATTCAGCGAAAAATCTTTCGGGGCATCAAAGCTATCCCGGAAGATCGTGAGCTTGACCGCGCTGCCTTTATTGCCGCGCATTTTGGCAATCGCCTCAGTGAGCGTCATGCCCTTGGTCGACTCACCCTCAATCTTCACGATCCGGTCGTTCGGCTTCAGACCCGCGCGCCACGCCGGCGTATCTTCGATCGGCGCGATGATCGTGAGCACGTTGTCCTTCATTCCAAGCTCGATCCCGAGCCCACCGAACTTCCCAGCCGTATCGATCTTCATGTCCCGGAAAATCTCGGGCGGAAGAAAGTTGGAGTGCGGATCCAGCGTCTCGAGCATCCCTTTGATCGCGCCGTGGATCAGCTCGTCGTTCTTCAGCTCTTCGACGTAGTTGGCCTCGACGAACTGAAGCACCTTCTGGAAGAGCTCGAGATTCTCGTAGCGTGCGGCGGGCGCGGGCTTGTCGCTCTTCTTTTCCTTTTCAGGCGTGGCCTTGGGAGCCGCGGCGGCCCCGGCGCTCATGAAGGCGATTAGCAGAATCCAGCCATACCGAGATTTGAAAGAATGCATCTCTTTCAGGTTAACGGAGGCTTTTCACCCTGGCGAGACGGCAGGGATTGCCTACCTCGCCTCAATCACCGTGTTGGGCGTCGGATCACCCCTACCAACTCCAAAACTTGTTCCATCGGTGGATGCTGCCTTCGCATCACCACAGCCGCTGCGAGCCAAATGCTCCCCCGCGTCTAGTTTCACAGGAGCCGGCGCTCTCGCTAAATCTTTCGGAATTGAACCTAATTTAAAGCTGTTGGTGACAGACCCTAAGACTCGGTCGCCCTTGACCGCTTGAACAGTCATGGCCTGCTCGCAAGTCGAACTACGCGGCGGATTACACACGAACGATACGCGCATCCCGATCGACGTATCGATTTTACTAGAGAGAGATCCTTTGATTCGCTCGATGTCGAAAGTCGGATACACGCCATGAGTCATCGAGTGATATTGAGGTTGGGTAACTCTGACTTTCGCGCGGCTATCGCCTTCCGATGGAAGAATCATGTCGTCAGGTTTCTGAGCATCTTGCCCACCAGGTGCATTACCTACAAAGCCGGGACCTTTTTTCCGCGCCTGACCAGGTACATAGGTATATGCATCGCTTTCGCCTAGTTTTTGGCAAATAGAGCTATTTTGATCATCAAAGAAGCAAACCATTCTTTCTGCTTGATCGAATCCCATCACCTCGAAGCCGCCGCCCGCCTTCGAGATCCGAATCGCATTCATATCCACTTGCGGCTGAGCTCCCGCTGGAGTGCGAAAGCGAATTACGCGCACGTCACCCAAAGGAGAATCGAACACGGGCTGATTGTTGAACTGGACAGGAATTCCCGCGTCCAAGCAGGCCTGACTCGTCGTCGACGAAAGGAAAAAGACGGATACAAACAACAGCGATAGAATATTCACAAAAGATTTTTCACAGTTCATGTTTTGTTTCTCTCCCGTTCGTCAGTCGAAAATTTTAGACGTCTGAAAGTATATTCACAATTTTATAATAGGCTGCTTATCTATCAATGGCGCCATCCAGAAGACCTATGCCCCCATGCCCGCCCGAACCCACTCCGCAGGGTCCGTCGGCAAATTCCGAGCGCGAATCTCAAAGTAGACCGGCTTCCCGTCAGAATCGCTCACGCCCAGCTCATCGCCGGATTTGACGAGATCGCCAGCCTTGCGCTTGAGCTCGCCGAGGTTCGCGCAGATGGAATAGTAGTGATTGCCGTGATCCAGGATCGTCACGCGCCCGTAGTTAGGCAACTCTCCGGAGAAAGCGACTTTACCCTCGGAAATCGCGCGGACAGCAGCGCCCTTGCCGGCCGCAATCTCGATCCCTTTGCGGAACACCTGGAGTTTTGAAACGGGATCGAGGCCCTTGCCGTAGCGAGTGACGATCGCGCCCGCGACGGGTAGCGAAAGCGTCCCCTTGAGCTTACCGAAACTCCCCGTCGCCATCGCGCGACTGGCTTGCCGCTCGGTTTCGACGGCTTTCTCCAGCTCTTTGCGGGAGTTGAATTCGGTGATGAGTGAAGTGACTTGAGACTCGGCTTCCTTGAGCTTGCGGTAGTTCTCGAGCTGCGTGAGGCGCTCATCGTGACGCTTCTTGAGGACGTCGACGTGAATCTGCCGATTGAACTCAAGCATGCCTTCCTGCTCTTTGAGATCATTAGCGAGATACGCGAGCTGTTGCCGCTCTTCTTCGATCTTGGATTCGAGCTGATCCGCGTCGGCGAGATCCACGCGCAGCGCTTCGAGTTCCTTCAATCCGCGCTCCACGAGCAGCGAGAGAACTTTGCGGCGGGCGGCTTCGACCTTTTCACGCTGATCGGGGCGGACGCCGGCGGGGATCTCGGAAGAGGCGCGCTGGAGATCCTTCATAAAACCGCGGACGATCGCGCGCTCAAGGCCGATCTTCTCGCGCAGGCCGTTTCGGCGGCCCTCGAGGTCCGTGACGGTGGATTGAAGCTGCTGAAGGCGCTGCTGGGTGAGAGACCGTTCTTGCGCCTGGAGACGCATGAGTTCTTGGAGACGTTTCAGGTTGGACTGGGTTTCCTGCTTCGTACGCAGCCCATCAATCATCCCGCGCTCGACGTGGATCACGCGCTTACGGATATCAACCAGCTGGTCCGAAAGCGCACGTTTGGCAGCGGCGGGCGGTACGGGTGCGGCCAGCGCTAAACTCGAAAAAAGAAGTGCAAGCGCGCACGCGCGGAAGGCGAACATCAGCCCGCCTTTCTCAGCACCGCCGCAAGCCCCGTCGCCGCACCGGCAAGGATTCCGGCCACCGCGATCATCGGGCCCATCGCTTGCGCCCGGGCGAAGTCCATCCCCTGGAAGACGATCGAGAGTTTCGCCAACTGGTCAAAGAGCCCAGGAAAACCAAAACTCCAGATCACCCACCCGAGCAACCCGCCGGCGGCTCCGACGCTCAAGCCCGATAGCATCGGCGGGATCCGGAGGAATACAGGGTGCGCACCCCAAAGCCGCATCAGCTGCAACGACTCGGCGTGCATCTGCGCGTTCAAACGACCCAGCTGGAAAAGACCGCAGAGCAAAGCAAGCGCCAGACCCGCGAACATCCAACGCGAGATCCGCAGCACGGCCTGAAACGCGGCGAGCGATTGTTGGTAGCGATTGCGGGTGCTGTCGATGGAGACGATTCCGGTGGTCGCCTTCACGCGCGCCTCCGCATCGGCGGGAAGTACGCCGGCCACGAGAACGTGCCGCGGGATGAGATCCCGTCCCTCATCCCCTAAGCTCTCGATCTCGTTGGCGAGGCCCGGATAGTTCGGGCGCAGAGCCTCGAGAAACCCTTTCTCACCGACTCCCCGGATCTCGATGTCCTTGCTGCCGAGCGAGACCCGGATCTGGTCTGCGATCCGCGATTCCTCTCCGGCGGGAGAAGAGGGCTCGATGAAGGCCGTCAGCACCTGATCTCGGCTGAGCTTCTGAACCGTGGGACGGAGTTGAAATTCAAACCGCAGGAGAAAAGCGCCGAGCGTCAGCAAGAACGCCATCGCCACCGCCGAAAATGCCTGACTCCAGGGTGTGAGACGCCAAGGTCGAAGGGCGAGCCGAATCAAAGACATACTTGAGGACTCCTTCCTTCGAGCAGCACCCGGCCGCCCTTGAGGACCGCGCAGGGTTTGCGGAATCGACGGACGATTTCGCGATCATGCGTCGCAAGAATCGTGGTCATGCCTTGCAAGTTGGCTTTGGCAATCACGTCCATCAGCGTCCAAATGTATTCCGGATCCTGCGCCCCCGTGGGCTCATCCGCGATCAGGATCTCGGGCTGTCGAACAAGCGCACGCGCGATGGCTACTCGCTGAGCCTCACCGCCGGAAAGCTCGGAGGCGGGTTTGTCCTTCAGATGGCCCACGCCCATGCGATCGAGCGTATGCGCGACGTGAAGACGAGATTCGCCGCTGAAGGATTTTTTGCCTGCGAGCGACAACGAGAGCGCGACGTTTTCCTGCACAGAGAGATCGGGGATAAGTCGGAGGTTTTGCGGGACATAACCGATGGATCGGCGAATCGACCGCAACGTCGTGGGTGAAACTTGGTCGAGTCGGTAGCCGAAGAGGCTGAGGTGACCCGACGTGGGGCTCTCTTCGGTGGCGAGCAATCGGAGCAACGTCGACTTGCCCGCGCCGCTTCCGCCAATCACGTAGAGAAAGTCACCGCGTTTAAGTTGAAGATCCACGGCCTCAAGCACGCGTGGCTGGCCGAGATAAGATTTTGAAACGGCGCTCAGGTGGAGCATCTGCCCGATTTTTTCCTTCCTGGAAAACGGTCCAGCCGCGCGCACTTCGGCACCCGGCATTTATTCCCCATGCTAGCAGATCCAGAAAAAGATATGGTGCGTCACTACAGTGCCGCCGGAATAGTCATAGCTGAAGACGCTCTGTGCCAAAACATTGACACCCGACCCAGGGATTCCTAGTCTGCCGGGCATGAAACGTGTGTGGGGATCTTGGAGTGTGTCGAGTCTTTTCAGTGTGATTGCTTTCGGAGGGCTCCTCGCTCTCATCCAGCCAACGGATGTCCGAGCCGATGCTCCCGGAGCACCGGGAATCGCTCATACCTGGGCGCCCGCACGAAAAGACGCGGTCGGCACCGCCTACGAAACTTCATCGATCCCCCGCTCGCCCGTATGGTTCACCGTTGCCGAAGGCGTGCTCACCGAAACGTTCTATCCTTCGATCGATCAGGCTCAGAACGGCGACCTGCAGTTCATCGTCGTGGATCCAAAGACGGGGTTCTTCTCCGAACAACGCAAAGACATTCCAGCGCAGATCTCCTACAGCGGTGACGGCAGTGTCGTGACCACAGCAGGTACCCACCCCACCGGCGCCTACGAGATTCGCCAAACGTTCGTCACCGACTCGGAAGATCCCGTGATCCGGATGCGGGTGAACGTGAAGTTCCCGAGCGCGATGACGGCGTCCCGCCCTGAAGTTTATCTCCTCTGGAAACCCGCCTTGAAAAACGAAGGCGGCAACGTGATCGGTCAAGCTCCTCGTGGAGAGGGACTCACCGCGACGACTGGACCGCGAAGCGCACTCAAAGACGGGCAGCGCGAATTCTCTCCTGCAGCCGCCTATCTGCGACTGAAGGAAGGCACCTTCGATCACGCTAGCGCCGGTTACGTCGGCACTTCGGATGGCTGGCAGCAGCTCCGCCGCGACAGCACCCTCGGCAATGAGCGCTGGGAACGCGCCGGTCCGGGCAACGTCGCACTCGTCGCGCAGATCCCGGAAAGCGCGTTGAAAAAGGGCGAATTCGAAATTCTTCTCGGTTACGGCCCCGACGCGGCAGCTGCGAAAGCCGCAACCCTCCGTTCCGCTCAGCGCGAGTTCAATCAGGTCGCGGCCCAGTACTCCGCCGGCTGGGAGTCTTATCTCGCGAGCCTCGACGCGACGAAGCCGGGTGAGTTCTTCCGCAAGCCGCTCGCTCGCCGTTCGGCAGTCACGCTCAAGATGCACGAGGACAAGTTCACCAAAGGCGCCGTGATCGCGTCCTTGTCCAAGCCCGCGATTCCCGGAGGCAGTCGTGCTCACGAAAAAACGGGCGGTTACCACCTCGTTTGGCCACGCGACCTCTATCACTCCGCGATGGGCATGCTCGCCGCGGGCGACGCGCGCGGCGCGCTCGACTCGCTCGAGCTGCTCGTCAAAATGCAGAAGCCGGATGGATCCTGGCACCAGAATTTCTGGCTCGACGGCTCCCCTTACTGGCGAAGCATCCAGATGGATCAAATCGGCTTCCCGATTCTCATCGCCTGGCATCTTCAAAAAAGAGGGGTTCTTCTGCGGGATGAACGCGTGATCGACATGATCCGCCGAGCCGCCGACTTCATCGTGCGCTACGGGCCCACCACTCAGCAGGATCGCTGGGAAGAGATCGGTGGCTATGTACCGCACGCGATCGGCACACAAATCGCGGGTTTGAGGGCCGCAAGCGCGATGCTTGGCGAATCCCACTACGCCAAGACCGCACAGTCCTTCAGCGAGCAGCTCGAGCGATGGACACTCGTGCCCAAAGGGCCGCACGGCTTGAACTACTACCTCCGCGTCAGCACGACGGGACGGCCAGAAAAACGTGAACGCATCGGCATCGCCAACGGCGGCGGAGAAGCGTGGGCCGATGAAATTCTCGACGGCGGCTTCCTCGAACTCGTCCGTAACGGCGTTCGCCGCTGGGATGCCGCCCCGATCCGCTCGACGCTTGCGATCTACGATCGCGAAGCCTCGGGCGTCGCCGGTGGCTGCGCGGCTTCACCGGACGGCGCCTGCCAGTACCTCCGCTACAACCGGGATGCTTATGGACAGTCCGCTCGCGGTGGCTATTGGCCCTTGCTCGCGGGCGAACGCGGACACTATGCTATCGTCGCGGGAGACTTCGCGCGCGCGCAGGCCCAGATGGCCGCGATCGAACGAAGCGCTCTGCCGTCGGGCATGATTCCGGAGCAAACCATCGCTCCAGCTTCCGCGTCCGGCGACACGGCGGCCAACGTGAGTTTGGGAGCGGCAACACCGCTCGCCTGGGCTCACGCCGAAGCGCTTCTCCTCTATCGCAGCCTTGAGGAGCGGGCCGTATTCGATGCCGTGGACTTGGAAATCCGTTGATCGGCGACTGATCGCAAGAGCCCTCGGCTACTTCGCCGCCTACTGCGCGTGGACGCTCGTCATCCGGATGATCGCGCTCACGCTCATTACCTATTACTTGGTGGGCAACCAGCCTCGCTACCAAGACATCGCGGACGCCTACTACGGCAACGGGGTTTTACTCTCGGCAATCTCCGCCGGCACCTTCCTCGCTCTGCTCGCCGCCCTTCACCCCCTCATTTCCGCTCCGCGAGGGGAGTTGTTCACGTGGCAGCGCTTTCGCACACGCTACCTACCCGGCTTTGCGAATGGGCTCTTTCTCGGGATCGGCCTCACGATCGCCTTCTGTGTCGCCGGTGCCTATCGGTTCCTCGGCTGGTTTTTTCCGGCGGACGAGGCGGCTCTGGCGCTCTTCAACGCCGCGCTCCGGATCCTCGCGCTCCTCGTCCTCGCCTATTCCGAAGAGTTTCTCTTCCGGCAGCGCATCCTGCCGATGCTTCGGGGATCGTTTCCCGCAACGATCGCCGCCGCCATCACGGCGATCCTGTACTGGGGACTCAAAGCATCTCAGTACGATTTGGGCTGGATGCACGGGATCACCCTCTTTCTCATCGCTTACTGGCTCGGCATCCGGGCGAGCCGCGAAGGCGAGTTCACACGTGGGGCAGGTTTTTGGGCCGGCATCTTGATCGCGCTCAATCCTTTGTTCAGCTTGCCGATTTTCGGATCGGACTTTCAGGGCCTCCTCCTGATGAAGTTCGAACCCGACTCCGATCTTCCCTTTGAGCTCTCACGGTGGGTATCGGGTGGACACGCTGGGCCACTGGCGAGCGTGGGCCTGCAGCTTTTGATTCTGTTTCAGATTTCGCGCCCTTACTGGAGCGGACGAATCCGCTTTCCATCGCGGAGCACGCGCCCCTAAAATAGGGGGTCTATGAACCCCACTCCCGCTGGAAATTCTCTCGGCTTTTTCGACATGGTCATGAACGCGGGCCCGATCGGGAAGCTCGTCCTGATCCTGCTCGTCGGTGCCTCGCTCTACTCGTGGACCGTGATCTTCGCGAAATGGAAAGCGCTCAAGGCCGCCCAAAACGAAAACCTCGATTTCCTCGCTGCCTTCTGGAATTCCAAAAGCATCGAAGAAGTCTTTGGCAAGGTGGATGAGTTCCCCCGCTCGCCCGTCGCCTCGGTCTTTAAGTCCGGCGTCAAGGAGCTGAAGAAGTTCAGCGCGGTGGAATTCGAAGCGGCCGAAGACTCCGGCGTCGAGAACGTGAACCGCGCCCTCGCGCGCGCATCCAACTCCGAGATCACGCAGCTCGAGCGCCACGTCGGCATCCTCGCTACGGTCGCCAACGCCGCTCCGTTCATCGGTTTGTTCGGAACGGTTTTCGGGATCATGAACACAGTCGGCTCAATTTCAGGCACTATCTCGCCATTAGTTATGGGGTTTATTGTTGCCCGCTACAGCTCTGCTGGCAACGCGGAGGGTTGGCTGACGCTATTTGTCTTCTTGAGCTACTTCTAT
>JBEIOW010000281.1:0-3912 GCA_040377385.1 Bacteriovoracaceae bacterium
GGCCCTTTTGCGTGAGAAAATAGAAGAGCAGCCCAACAAACGCGATCTTCATCAGCCAGGTCAGTGCGGTGCGTACGGGCTTCCGGTCGGTCATGAAGAGGTCCGCTGAGCAGCGAGGCGGAAGAAGTTGCCAAAAATCCTTTCGGCAACCGTCGCGTCCAAAAGCTTGGAGCCATCCTTCGGACGCATGAGGATCGAAGAGCGGCCCTTCGCACGGTAGCCGCGAAAGGTTTCTTCAGCTTCCGGCAAATTCTTCTCCGGATGAAATTGAATGCCGAAGACCGGTGCGGTGACGTGCGAGAAAGCCTGAATCTCGCAGCGTTCAGAGCGAGCGTTGGCGACGAGCGCAGGGGGAAGACTTTGTGCTTCCTCGTGATGATTGGAGAACGTCCAGAACTTGCGAGGGAGCCCTTCGAAAATGGCGCTCTCCCCGGTTTGCTCGATCTCGGTCCAACCGACCTCGCTTTGCCCTTTCCGCAGATGCGCGACGCCACCGAGCGCGCGAATGATGGATTGATGACCATAGCAAACACCGAGCAAAGGAATACGTCGCTCGACCCAGTGCCGAATCGCCTCGTCGAGGTGGTCGGTCCACGGTTCCCGCGCCAGGCAGGAAGTCATCGATCCGGAAAGGATTACGGCATCGAATTCGTCGAGGGAGGAGGGGAGGTCGTCTTCTGGAGCTCTACGAACGATCGCAGTGTTCCCAGGTACCTTCACGGCTTCACGGACCAGTGAGCCTGCCCCCCAGGAGGGACGCATCCGGTTATTGTCGACAATGAGAGTTTTCAATCGGTTTCTCCGTTCTCTGGCTTTTCGAAGAAATAGGCATATTTCAGAAACAGGCTATGCGCGGCGTTGATCGAGATGATCAGACCAGGGACGCCATCCATAAAGCCGCGTTTGAGGAAATAGGTTTCCAGGAACTTGCCCCAAGGCTTCCAAAGCATTTTGCCGACGCTGGCTTGCCGGCCTTTGCGCAGAAGCTGCTCGTAGCCCAGTCGAGAGTAGCGCAGATTGGTTCGCACCTGATCTGCGATCCCGCGGAAGGTGTAGTGGTGCAAAGGGTGAGTGAGGGTTCGCACTGCTCCGTTCACTTTCCATTCTTCATGTACGGGAGGCTCCGTCCAGCGTGCGAAGCGACGGTTCGCAAGTCTCACGAGATGATTCGGGTACCAGCCTCCATGGAGGATCCAGCGGCCGAGGTACCAGGTCTTTCGCGGGAGAAGAAATCCCCGAGGGGAGTCGGGAGCATCGGGGCGCGCTAGCGCGTCGAGAAGCTCATCCCGAAGCGCGGGTGGGACTTCCTCGTCGGCGTCGATATTCAGAACCCAATCGTGGGTGGCGTGGTCCTGCGCAAAATTCTTTTGTTGCCCGTAACCCGGCCACGGGTTTTCAAGCACCCGGGCACCGTGTTCGCGGGCGATTTCTCGCGTGCGATCGGTACTTCCGGAGTCGACCACGAGGATCTCGCCAGCAAACTGCACGCTCTGGAGCGCACGCGCGAGGTTGCGTTCCTCGTTGAGGGTAATGACCGTCACGGTGAGTGCGGGACGAGAGTTTGGATGCGACATGTTAAAGCTTGTATTTACGCTACCATACCGTTACCCAAAGGCCATACGCTTACGCAAAGCGGAGCCGAGAAAGGCTTCGGAAGGCAGAGGACGCATGAAAATCGCGGTCATCGGAACAGGGTATGTGGGTTTGGTCGCCGGGGCGTGCTTTGCCGACACGGGCAATGACGTGGTTTGCGTCGACATTGATGCGAGCAAAGTCGATGCGCTTCGCCGCGGAGAGATCCCGATCTACGAGCCTGGTCTGAAAGAACTCGTTGAACGGGGGGTTCGGGAGAACCGTCTCAGCTTCACGACCCAAACCGAAGCTGCTGTGCAGGCCTGTGAGATCATCTTCCTGGCCGTGGGCACGCCGCCGTTGCCGAGCGGAGAGCCTGACCTACAGTACCTGCGCGCCGCTTCGGAAGCGATTGGTCGCGCGATGAATGGCCCGAAGATCGTTGTCAATAAGTCGACCGTTCCCATCGGTTCGCACGAGACCGTTGCCAACTGGATCCGTCCGCTGACGAAACAGCCGGTGGAGGTGGTTTCCAATCCAGAGTTTCTCAAGGAAGGTTCAGCCATCGAAGACTTCTTGAAGCCGGATCGTGTCGTCATCGGAACGAAAAGTGAGTCCGCCTATAGGAAAATGGCCGAGCTCTACGCGCCCTTCGTGCGCCAGGGGAACCCCGTCCTCTGGATGGATCCCGTCTCGGCCGAGATTACTAAATACGCTTGTAACGCGTTCCTCGCGACTCGCATCAGCTTCATGAACGAGCTCGCGCGCCTCTGCGAAAAAGCCGGCGGCGACGTCGAAGAAGTCCGCAAAGGCATGAGCACTGACGTCCGTATCGGGCGGCACTTCCTCTACGCGGGAGTCGGCTACGGCGGATCGTGTTTCCCGAAAGACGTGCAAGCTCTCGTGGCCAAGGGGCGTGAGCTCGGCACGGAGCTAGCGGTGGTGGAAGGCGCGGAGACAGCCAACGCCAAACAGAAGAAGCATCTGGTGGAGCGCGTGAAAGCGCGCTTCGGGTCCCAGCTCACCGGCAAGCGCTTTGCGCTCTGGGGGTTGGCGTTCAAACCCAACACCGATGACATGCGCGAAGCGCCTGCCCTTACGATCATCGCGGGACTGTTGGAGCTCGGTGCAACCGTTCATGCTTACGATCCGGTTGCGATGCCTAACGCCGCGAAGATCCTCGAAGGACCGATCGCCGAGGGGCGTGTGACCTTCGCGAAGAACGCGGCCGATACGCTGCCGGGCGCCGATGCATTGCTCATCGCTACGGAGTGGAACGAATTCCGCCATGCGGATCTCGCTAAGGTGAAGAGCGCGTTGAAGCAACCGGTGTTGTTTGACGGGCGGAATCTGTATCAGCCTGCGGCCGCGCGCGCGGTGGGCCTCGAGTACTTCTCGATCGGCCGTGCTTAAGGCGAACTGCGGTTGACCAGGCCGCGTTCGCAGCGAATGCGGCCGGTGCGACGCACTTCTTCGAGACGTGAATCGTTCGACGGCGTGAACTCTCGACGCGGATGCCAGATATGGAACTGGAGCGCGAGCCCTTTCATGGACTTGATCTTGAGCCCGAGATTCTGAAGCCGCAGCTCGACGTCCGTGTCCTCGCGACCGTACCCTTCGTATTCCTCGTCAAAGCCGTTGATGGCGATGAGATGGCGAGTCGCGACTGAGTAGTTGCAGCCCTTGAGGTCATCGATCCGTTCCATGCCGAGCCAGCGCCGCAGCTTCGGGAAAGGTACACGGATGGATCGCTGGAAGTTTTCGCTGTCGCCTTTGAGAACGCTCAAGGCGAGCGCCGAGCCGGGTCGGTCAAAGAAACCTTCGCTCACGCGGCCAGGATTGAGCGTGGCGCTCAGCCATGGCCCGAGCTCCACGCGGCGCCCAGCGAGATACCGGCCCTCTTCCTGCTGCTCGACATGGTCGCGAACGTAGTCCCGATGAGGAACGCAGTCCCCGTCGAGAAAGATCGAGACCTCGCCTTGGGCTGTACGGAGCGCCTCATTGAGGATGCGGCATTTTCGGAAACCGCGATGCTCCTGGCGATGGTGCCGGACCGGAAAGGGGGATCTTTCGGCGAAGGCGCGAATGATGGAGGTGGTTTCCTCACCCGATCCGTCGTCGCAGATCAGGAGCTCGAAATCGAGCAGGCTCTGGCGCTCCAAAGCTGCGAGCACGAGTTCAAGGTGCCGAGGCATCTCGTAGGTCGCCAAGAACAGGGAAGCTTGCGGGCGGCGGTCACTTGAGCTCACGGTAACTCCGATGGGCAATCGAGCCCAGTTCAACATCTGCACATGTCCGGCCTGAAAGTCGTCTTTCGTGGCAATAACTCGCTTCAATACA
>JBEIOW010000378.1:0-3005 GCA_040377385.1 Bacteriovoracaceae bacterium
GCGCAGCGCACGCTCGCGAAGCTCGAAGAGGCCATTGAGCAGTTCCGAGACCAGATGGCCCGCGTGAATCGCGGCGAGGGTTCCCTCGGAAAGCTTCTCAATGACCCGGTCTATGCCGACGAGATTCGGGATGCGATTCGGAACGTGAACCGACTTCTCGGCAGGGTTTCGGCGATTCGATTCGAAGTGAACCTCAGCGCTGACTCTCTTCCCGTCTACGATGGTACGCGTGCCAACTTCCTGCTGGGTATCTGGCCCGATACGGATCGCTACTATCTCCTCGGTTTGAACTTCGACCCACGTGGAAGCAGTAAGATCGTCAACACCACGACGGGAGTCGTTGGTGGCCCAGCCGTCACCACGCGCACAGAAACGGTGGAAGAGGGTGGACTCCGCATCACGGCCACGCTGGGCAAGGTGCTTTTTCGCCGGATCGATCTGTCGGCCGGATTGATCAATGGCGATGGGGGTGTTTCGCTGGGGCTCTGGGCGGGTCCGAACGGATTTGAAGATCGCCTTCGCATCAAAGCGGATGTCTACTCGGCTGGTCGCTCTCGCGGGATCGATACACGCCTCTATGGCTACATCCAGCCTGGTCCGCAGGGAACGATTCTTCAGGGAATCTACTTCCGCGGCGGCCTTGAAGGTTTCAAGAAGGTGAACGGCAAAGTCCCTTATTTCGTGGGCGCGGGGCTGACGTTTGATGACCAAGACATCAAACTTCTCTTTGCCTTCATTTAAGCCGATCGGTTCTCGTTGGCCGGGCGCGACCTTCGCGCTCGCGTTCGCGCTGGGAACGGGGACGCTTTGCGTCCTCGGACAGACCGCACTTCATGCGGATGAAACCGTCCCGACGAAGCTCAAAATCCTGCTCAAGAAGTCGGCGAAAGACGGAGTCTTCACCGGCTTTGATTCAACGGGGTCCGTGCTGACGGTCGTTCGCTGGCAGGAAGTGCCGCTTTCGGGGTACACGCGCGGCTGCGCCGCTTGGAAAGAAGCGACTCTCTCCGTCCCGGCGCGCGGGGGCGAGCCGACTCCGGGTTGGGAAGCCTGGGGCACTTTTGAGTCGGCGGAGCTAAAGCTCATTCAGGAATGTGACTCGCTTCCTTGCGCGGTGAAGCTCGATGAGAATGAAGTTGTCCGCATCACGGCGGCGCCAAAAGAAAAGCGGCTCGCGCGTTTTTTTGAACTGATGCAGGCCCGCCTCGACGAATTTCGTGCGACCTCTCAGCGACGCGCGACCGAGTTTCCCGGAAAGCTCATGGACGCATCCGAAGAGCTGAAGGCACGTGGGGCCAATGCCCATCTTCAAGGGAAAGACGCAGGCTGGAAGTCAATTGAGGATACGCGTCTTCGTGTGCTGCCCTTTGATTCGGGAGAAAAGAAGACGATTCGACAGATCATGCACTGGAAACGTGGCGAGCGGCCGGACGACGCATACGTCTTGGGGCAAGACGTCTATACGAATCATTACTTCGATGCCTGGGGAGAGTATCTGGATTTGCGTTGCCTAGCGGCGACCGGCGAAGGAGGCGCGCGCGCGCAAGTGCTACAAGCGCTGTTGATCGATCTGGATCTCCTCAAGAAGAACGATCTCTTCTCACGGCTCGGCCGGCCGAAGATGCGCGATGGAGTCGAGAAAGAAGGATACCGCTACCTTGATCGCATTTTTGAAGAGCTGGCTGCGCGCGCGCGGGAGCTTTCCGCCAAACCGACGGTGATCCCGGCGACTGAGTCTCCTAAAGAACCGCTGCCCACTCCGACTCCGTCTGGAGCCCCATCAGGTAGAGCACCGAGCGGAGATCAGGCAGATTCAGAGCCATCGCTGCCTTTTCTTGAACCTTCGGCTTCGCGTTGAAGGCGATTCCCAATCCCGCTCGCTCGAGCATGGCCAGATCGTTAGCCCCATCACCGACGGCGATGACCTGATCGAGAGGGATGCCGTGCCGGATCGCGATCTCGACCAGGACCTTAGCCTTGTGGGCGGAGTCCATGATCGGCGGCGTAAGGCGGCCAGTGGCTTTCCCTTCATCGAACTCGAGCGTGTTTGAGGCGGCTTCGTCCAAACCCAGCCGATCCCGAATTTTACTCGTGACGGCGGTGAAACCACCGCTCAACACGGCAGTCTTACATCCGAGCGCTCGCGCCGCTGCGACAAGTTCGGCCGCGCCGGGCGTCAGTCGGATGCGCGCGTAGGCGGCGTCAATTTCCTCGAGGGTCAGCCCTTTCAGCAGTGCGACCCGCTCCGTGAGTGCCTGCACGAAGTCGCGTTCGCCGCGCATAGCGGATTCGGTAATCGCCTGCACGCGCTCATGGACGCCGCGCACTTGGGCAAACTCATCGATCGTCTCGTTTTGAATCAGTGTGGAGTCGAGGTCAAAAACCAGTAGCCGCTTGCGCGTCCGGAAGGCCGCCGTTTCCAGCAGCGCGAGATCGGCTCCCGTTTGGGCAGCCCCCTGACGGACTGAATCGCGAAGCTCAGGCAAGGTAAGCGTGGAGTGTGATGAGACCAAAAAAGCCGCGCCGTGCATGCCGGCGACCGAAGGGGAGACTTCGACTCCGGTGACTTTCAGGGACAATGCTTCGAGCAGCGCGCGAATCCGTGCTTCGACGGTGGAGAGGGGGGAGGGTCCGATGGCGGCGATCGTCCAGGAGGAAGGGGTCATCGAAGTGAGTGCTCCTCCGGTTAGCGTTTCTTTGCGGCCATGCGTACGGTGAGCCGACGATGTTCCAGGCACGGCATCTCCGTACGGACGCGGTTGAGCTCATCGTTCTTCAGATCCGCCCAAACGACGCCGGGGCCTTTGGGGCGTTCGGCCAAGATCCGGCCCCAAGGATCGACGATTCGGGTGTGACCCCAGGTGCGCTTGCCGGGAAAATTCTCGCCGTGCTGGGCGGGCGCGATCAGGTAGGCTTGGTTTTCTACCGCGCGCGCGCGCGTGAGGAGATCCCAGTGGGCGCGACCGGTGTGTTCGGTGAAGGCGCTCGGTGCAAAGAGCACGGGA
>JBEIOW010000179.1:0-5159 GCA_040377385.1 Bacteriovoracaceae bacterium
CCCTGGGTTAACCTATCCGCCTGCTCCCCCTAAAAAATCAACGACCCCGACCCGGCGGATACCGATGCAGGTTCTCTGGAGAGAAAACGCGATCAATTAAGCGTTCGCTAAAATCACCGCGCTCTTGGAGAATCCGTCGCAGCAGCGGAGTGACGAGTAAAACCAGGCTGATGACGACGGTGAGCAGCAGGATATATTCGACCGTCGTCTGCCCCATGGATCCAGATACGACCGTCCGCGCTCGAAGACGCCTCACCGCAGCCCCGACTCCCTCATCGCTGCCGAAAAGATCGCATCCACGTGCCGAAGCTGGTGCTTTAAGCTGACACGACGTCGGATTTCCGCAGGTGAGAGATGCTTCCGAATATCCGCGTCCGACTCGATGGCGCGCATGAACTCCTTCTTCCCTTCCAAATGGGCGAGCGCGCAGCGCTGCACCCATGCGTAGGCCTCCTCGCGAGTCGCACCCTTCTCGACCAGTGCTAGCAAAAGATGCCCCGAGAAGACCGTCGGACCAGCGGCGTTCAGATTCGCCTCGATGCGCGCCTTGCGAACTTCCAGGCCCTTCAGAACGCGCGTCATGCGATGAAGGGCGTAGTCGAGCAAGATGGTCGAGTCCGGAAAGATCACCCGCTCCACCGACGAGTGACTGATATCTCGCTCATGCCAGAGCGCGATATTCTCGAGCGCCGCCTGCGCGTACGAACGAAGCAATCTTGCCGCTCCCGTCAAATTCTCCGAGCTGATGGGATTGCGCTTGTGTGGCATCGCGCTTGACCCCTTTTGGCCTTGGCCAAAGCCCTCGAGCACTTCGCCCACCTCCGAGCGCTGAAGATGGCGAAGCTCCACCGCGAGTCGCTCCAGACTCCCTCCGCAAATCGCGATCGCATTCATGAACTCCGCGTGGCGATCCCGCGGCACCACCTGCGTGGAGACCGGCTCACGCTTGAGCCCTAAACTCTTGAGGACGCGCGACTCGAACGCGGGATCCCAATGCGCATTGACCCCGACCGCGCCTGAGAGCTTGCCATAGCGAAGACCTTCGCGTGCGCGCTCGAGTCGCTCGCGGTTGCGTGTCCATTCCACGGCTTGACCCAAAAATTTGAGCCCGAAAGAAGTCGGTTCGGCGAAAATCCCGTGTGATCGACCGATCGTCGCTGTCTTACGGTGCGCACGCGCCAGTTTCAGCAGCTCGCGAATTAACGAGTCTATTCCTGCAAGCAAAAGATCGGCCGCCCTGCAGGCTTGCATAGAAAGTGCGGAATCCACCACATCCGAGGAGGTCAGGCCAAAGTGGACGTGACGGGCGACCGGCCCTACCTTCTCCGCCAACGCCGTCGTGAAGGCGATGACGTCGTGTCGCGTGACGGCCTCATGAAACTCCACGCGCGCGGGATCCAGTCCACCTCGCTTCAAAAGAGCGTCGCACTTCTTTTTGAGCTCCAGCCAGTCCTTGCGCGGAATCGCGCGACGCTTGGCCAGCTCCTCGCAAACCGCGAGCTCGACCCGCAGCCACTCGGCGTATCGAGCACCCTCCGCCCAAATTTTTTGCATCTCAGGACGGGTGTAGCGCGCGATCATCGGTTGGTTCCTAACGCCTGGCCGGCAGAGGTTGAATGGCTTTCCCTCGAATCTCGCAGAGAAGCGCCCAGAGAATCAAGAGGACGGCGAAGGACTTTGCGGCACTCAACGCAAATGCCTCCCCCCAGGCCCCAAACAGCTTATTGGAGCTCGCGAGCACCAAGAAGACCGCCCCAGCGACCAAGGCTCGAGGCTTGAGCGCGGCTCGCTTGGCAAACGCGTTCGTCAACGCCAGCGCAAAGACCGGCCAGGCAAAAAGAAAAAGATGATTCCAGGGAAGCGGATGATAGGTCGGCACCAAGGCCAGCAATCCCGCCCAGCGCCACGCCGCCGGCAAATGTCGGGAGAGCCGAACCCATCCCGCGCTCAAAATGAGTCCAAAAAACAGCGCCAAGCCCGCTTCCGCAAACCCGCCGCGTGCCGGCAAGCCCAACACGCGCGCACCCACCGGCGCGAATCCTGAATTCTCGTGCCCACGCACCTTCTCTTCGGAGAATCCCGCCGCACCCGAACCCGCAGATTCCACCCAAGCCGGGAATACCCGCCAGGGTGCGGACTTCTCCTGAACGAACGCCGCGGGTAAGGAGAGCAAGAGAAACAGCAAAGCCACCTTGGCCACGCCCCAAACCGCGCGACCCGGCGAATGCGACCAAAGCCACGGCAGGGCGCTATGCGCTTTAGTACTCAGCGAAAGCGCAATCATCACCGGAGAGCGTCGCGCGACGAGCGCGAGCGCAAGCATTGTGAGCGCGATCTGGCCATCGAGCGTATGCGCCATCCATGAGCCCCACCACACGAGCAGCGCCGACGCGATTCCGACCCAGCCTGCTCCTTGACGGTGGCTCCAAAGCGCCACCACGGCTGCACTCACCACTTCCAGAACGCCCCATAGTCCCTTCGCCCAGCTCAGCGGAAGCAGCGCCCACGGCGCAAAAAATGGAGCAATCCAGGGCGGATACTTGAACACCATCGCACCATCGCGCGCGACCGAGTACACCGGCTCGCCACTCCAAAGCGCACGCCCCGCCCGCCACATCACCTCAAAATCATGGCCGTTATAGATCGTATTGCGAACCCCGCCGACCGCGATCAGCAAGACGGCGAGAAACAAGACTCCATGCCCTGCGCTCAGGCGCTGCACCCTCACGGATGCCACGGCAGCAAGGCCTCCGAGGAATACCCATCGCCTCCGCGAGTAGCGGGAGCAGGAATCCCCGTCGGACTCTCCGGCGTACCCAACAGCCCTCCTTGACTCAGGACCTGCGAATAATACTCGAGATACTTCGCCGCCATGACGTCAGCGCTGAATCGCTCGACCGCCCAGTTCCGGCAGACCTCCGGCTCGAAG
Source organism: Bacteriovoracaceae bacterium (assembly GCA_040377385.1). Lineage (GTDB taxonomy): Bacteria > Bdellovibrionota > UBA1018 > UBA1018 > UBA1018 > JBEIOW01. The sequence continues at coordinate 2,930 of JBEIOW010000179.1, forward strand.
CGACGACCGTGAATCGCTTTTACGAGCTCCGTGGCGGAGTTCGCGAGCACGCCGACCGAGGGCCCGACAATCTCGGGCAAAGAGCCATAGGGAGTCCCGTAGACCGGACACCCCGACAGCAATCCCTCGATGAGCGCGATGCCAAACGGTTCATGCCACCGAACCGGGAAAACGAGGCCGCGGGCGTTTCGCAACAACGCCGACTTCTCGGAGTCGGTGAGCATCCCGTGGTAGCGGACACCTCTCCAACGCAGCCAGCGCTGAGCTTCAAGCGGCCAGCTTCGGCTGCCGATCACCTCGAGCGGAAGTCCTGCTCCACGCGCAACCGCAATGGCGCCTTCGAGATTCTTGACGGACCAAGAGGCCTTTGAAAGAAAAACGAGCACGTCCTCGCGACGTTGGTCGCTCGGGTAGAGACCCGGATCCGTGCCGTTGTAGACGAAATGAATCGAACCGTGATTCTCCGCGTGCTTTCGCGAAACAAATACCGTGTTTCGCAAAAAACGCTCTCCCGGTTTGCCGTTGCCTTCAATCGTCAGCAGGTACGGCACCCGTGGCTCTCGCGAAGGAGGCCCCCAAAGGTGAAGCAAATCCACGCCCGCTGGCAACCGCGCCTCGGGGTCCTCACCGTGGCTGAACTCCACCCACTCGACCCCAGGCACCGAGCTGCCTCGGGCACTCATGAGCACCACGCGATGCCCGAGCCGAAGCAGCGACTGCGCAAGATGGGCGACGACTCTTTCCGTACCGCCGTAAAGTCGCGGTGGGATAATCTCTGGGTGCGCAAGCGCGATCGTCAGCGACATGTGCGAGGAACCCTGCCTTTCTAATTCCGTTTCAGGTCACTGCTGGGCAAGGGTCCCGGAAGCCCCCCTCGATGAGCGGCCCAAGCGACCGCCTCCATCGCCGCACGCAGCTGACTAAAACTTCCCCAGCCAGGACCTGCTTCTTCTGTTCCCAAGAAGAGTCCCTCGATCCCAGTCGTCTGCTCGGCCTCGCTTTGTGCGAATACGCGCAGATTGGCCGGAATCTCTCTTAAAGATTCAAAGTCATAAAGCGAGACCCAATCCTCGAGATCCGGTTTGCGAAAATCCGGAAAAACGCGGACGACGTGGAACTCCAGATAGGGAAAAAGTTCCAGAAGCTGGCGGAACATTCGAGATGCCATCATCCGCTGATACTCGGGACTTAGCGTCTCCGCGCGAAAATCCAGAATCGCGCGCAAAAGGATGACCTTCTGGTCCGGCTCATTTTGTCCGCGCTCAACCGGATCAAGAATCTCAATCTCCAGAGCCGGCGCCCCCGCCTCGGTCCAGATAATCCGATCTTTCATCCCCGCAATGACCGCCGTCGACCGCACCGTCACGGCCAGTGTAAAGCGCCAACCACACGGCGAAGGCGCGTCCTTTAGCCGCTTACCTGAGCGCGGGGTATCGAAGTTCATCCAACTGCGGGCATGCTCCAGCGCGCAACCCAGGATCATCCCCCCTGCACTCACGGCTGCAGCGCGGTTGGCAACCTGCACTCCCACCGCTCTCCCCTCCGTAATGAAGATCCGCTTGCACTCCCCGTCACTCGGATCATGCGCTCCGGCCGTGCTCGCAGCTTCGCGGATCATCGTGCGAAACTCCGACATTCCGCCGTGAAAACGAAAGGCCCAAGGGGCGATCCCCAAACCTTCCATGGCCTCCGCAATATCTGCGCAGCCCGTGGGCAAACCCATTCCTACTCGCCATCCCTCCACCAGCTGACGAAGCTCCGGCGTGGCCTCCCACGCCTTCACTTCCTTGGCGCTCGGCATTCTCCAGAGCTGACGTCGGAACGAAGAGGAGCCGGGCAAAATCGGCGTCACTCTCTTCGGCATTTTTTTTCCTTGAACAGCGGTCGGCTGAGTCAGCGCGAGAGGATATTCACTCCAAGCAGCGGAAGTCTTTTTCATGACCGTACCCAAAGACTCCAACCAAGAACGGATCGCCGGCCGCCCGGCGCCAAACTCGCGCTGTGTCTCCCGAGTCAGTCGGGCAAAATCCGTCCCCACATCCATGCGAACCCCGGGAAGCGCGACTTCAAATCCGGGATCGGGCACGATTGCGCGCACACGCGAACCGCTCGCCAGCAAAGTACTGAACGGCGATGGTGGCATAGAGGAGCCTGCTTCATTCCATCCCAGAAAAAAATTCGGCTCCGGATCCCAATACTGTCCTGACGTCGAAACTCGCGGTTTCAATCG
>JBEIOW010000039.1:0-9643 GCA_040377385.1 Bacteriovoracaceae bacterium
AGCACGGCTTTTTTATTTCAATTTCTGGCGATGGCGCGAGCCATCGCGGGCGATTGCCGAAAAGGAAAGAGCCCGGGCTTGCGCCAGGGCTCTTCCATCTCATTCCGCGACGGTGAGGCTTAGTCGTTCATCTGGCCCAGGTCGACCGAGTAGAGGCAGCGATTGAAGTCGATGATGATCTGGTCAGTGCCTGCCGGCGCCTTCAACGTCGCTCCGGAGGGCGTTTTCATTGAGGTCGCGTCCAGGATCAACTGACTCTTGAGATCGCTGCGCGCGGCGTTCTGGGAATCGTCGCGGTTGAAGTAGCTCACCCAAAGGTTGGGTTGGTTGGGATTTGCGGACTCCCATTGGCCCTGGAGATCTTTCATCGCGCCGTTGTGCGGATCGATCTGAAACGCCACGGTCGTCTTTTGAGCGAGGACGGGGTTGGCATTCACACCGCCTACTCCATTCAGGATCCATTCGCTCCGGGTACGGCTCCATTCTTTCAGCGTAAAGAGCGCTTCGCCGACATAGTGGTTCTCCTGGTAGGGGTTCTTTTTGATCTTTGTCACGCGCACAAGGAATCCGAGATTCTTGGAGGTGGGCGTCGGCGTTGTTGGGCCCATCGCGCCGTACAGCTTGCCTTCCATGCAGTCGAGATTGAAGTCCGCGCGAGCGGATACGGAGGTGGCGAGGGTGGTGATCAGGATGCTGAGGAAGAAGCGGTTCGAAAGGTTCATGGGGGCTCCTAGGGGTTGACGTTGCGAGAGTAAATTAACGCGCATGGTCATAATGTGCAAACGGCTGGGCTTACGTGCTTTCTGAGAAACTGTGAGAAATCAAAGACTTGGTTAATATTCGTCCATTATTTCTGAGGATAATTAGGTGTTTGCTAAGACGCTCGGTGTGGGTTACAACGCAATGCGTCATCAACCCTTATCCTTCGGAGTTCCTATGAAACGCTGGATTCTCGCCCTGACATCCGTCCTTTGTTCACCTCTCGCCGCCCAGGCGGCCACTCTCCACATCACGTGTGGTCAAAACGCCTATGAGTCGCTCGATACAAGCGAAGTGACGCCTCCCAAACCAGAGCTGCTTCTCGTTCTGAAAGTTCGTGGCCCGGAGCAACCGGCGGAGGTTCTGGACTTCGTTGACGACTATTCGACGAACCTCAGCAACAAGGTCGCGAAAATGACGACCACCGTTTCCGAATCGGGCGTGCGCTCCGTTACGGTAGCGATGAAGAACTACGACAAGTATGAATTCACCCAGATTCGCGGCTGCGCGGATATCGATACCGCGGCCGGCGATGTGGCCTTCACGAAGTACGTGGGTGGATTCGCGGGCTACGCCGGATCAATCAAGGCCAAGTGCAGCTGCTTGAAGAAATAAGACGAATCCGAGGCGCCAGGGATGGCGGTTCGAAACAGGCCACTCAGCGCATTGCATGCCGTAGACGGTCAGGAACGAGTGAGTGTCAAAAAACCCACTCCCTGCTTCAGCGTCTCTGGGTCATCCAACGCAGGACTTTTTCTGGTGAGCGGACCTTCTAAGTAAATCGTGCAGCCGCCTTTGGCCGTAAACAGGCAGAGGGTCGGTTGCAGCTTCCTTTCCTATTTTCTCTTTTCTCATAGGAAAAGTTACGATGAGAGAAGGGGAGCGCTCGGATGCGGTCGATCAGACAAGCTTTGCCAGTCGGCGTTTGGCTTCGCATTCGGCGTCCTTTAGCCGGTCTCGCGATGGGAATGATTGCCTTTGCTTCACCTGTGCGAGCGGAAGATTCGAAGTTCGACGCGGCCTTCGCAGCCTCCGGCTTTGAGAAACTCGTCACGATCACGAAAGACCAGCCGGGCTATCCTCGGTTCGCGATCGGCCTCTTTCAGTCCGCGGCCCAAAGCTACCGGGCCGGACGAACTGCTGAGGGTGAGCGTCTCGCAGCGCAGGCGATTGTCTATGCGTCCTGTAAGCTAGACCGAGGGCGGTCCGCCGCGCAGCCAGCTCCGACCGCGCCCCGCTTTCCATTCGCCGCGTCCGATGATCGTAGGATCCGTCTCCTCAAGACGGCTGCGAACCTCGATCCGGAAGGACTCAAGCGCCATGTACGCGCTGTGATTGAAGCCCGGCGCGAGAATTTCTTGCGCCAGATCGTACTTCCGTCCGCAAAGCAGGTTTTCGAACTGAAATACGGATATGACCCGGCGACCGGTCGATACGGGCCGCCCTATCACAACGAAGCGGGGAAGAGGGAGATTGCGCGTCTCAAGGCGCAGTACCTTGCCCGCCCGGTGGATGAGCTGATGAAGATTCCCCGTGTCGCAGAACGCCTGCGCCACATTAACAATCAGGATGCGTCTCTGAGTGCGCTTGCGAAAATCGATCTCGCTTTCAAAGAACTCGCCGCAGGTGCGGGAAATAGTCTCGGAGTTGCCTACGGTGTTTTGGCGAATCGATCAGATTCGGCCATCGAGGGGCACGCTATCGACTGGTTGAACACGCGCAGAAGCGTCCTTCCGGCCCAGGAGATCTCGTACAAGACTTTTGAGAAGTCATTGTTCTCGAGGTTAGTCGGGGTGGGCTACTGGCCGGCGGGATCGCGCGAGGATACGCTCTCGTTTGATGAAATTCGGCGAACCGCCATTAGGGAGCCACGCTCTCTCTTTTTGGAGCTCGGGAACCTTCAAACCCATTCGGAAGCGATCTTTCATCCTGAAAAATTCATCGATCGACAGCGAAAGTACCTCGAGCACTTCGCAACTCCGATTGATGAACAACCCCTGAGGCGGGCAGCAGGGGGAACGAACGGCCGACGCGCAGATTTGTTGCGTCAGCAGGCAGGCGCGATCCAAGGCATCGTTCGCGGAATCGTTCGCGATGGCAATTCGGCGACAGGCGTCCGGAGAATGGGCCTGTACTCGAAGGGCGTAGCGGACCTGAAAACTGAATTCACGTCACTTCCCGGCCGTGAGGTGATTCAGGAGTCGTACAAGGCGGTCGCTTTAGGCGTCGCCGGGGCGGCCTCGATGGTGATCACACTGGGAGCGACGGCCGGTCCAACCCTGGGCGCCGCAGCCGTCAGGCTGGGTGCCTTCGGGGTGCAGGCTTCAGCGACTGCAGCAGCAATCGGAATCGACTATCAGTCTGCGCACGGAACGCCAGCCGAGCGATTGTCTCGTCCGGAGTTTATGTCTGAGGCGGCAACCCTTCTCCTTTCGTTAGGGGTAAACGGGATTGCAGCCTTCAAAGGAACCAGTCCGGCGGCCTTCGCTCGATCGATGGCTCGAGCCCGGTTCGGAGCGAATGTTAGCGGCGCGTCGGTGGAGAGGGCCAAGGCGTATATGGAGGCGATCGAAACTACGATCGACGTTCTCGGTGGGGGGAATCCGTTGCAGGGGGTGAAGTCTCTCAAAGTGCTCAATCAGATTTTCGCGACCACTCAGTCTCTCGTTAAGGCGATCGAAGATTGCCGTCCGGAAAATCGAAACAATTGTTCGGCTTCGATCGCGAAAGTAGGAAAGGGTCTCATGAAAGACTCGGTCAAGGCGATCAACACCCGCCAGGCGCAGGGCTGCGCAAGAACGGTCGCGGAGGTGGAGAGAGGACGTGGCCGGCAGGTCGCGAGCGTTATTCCCGAGGATGCGGTTTGCCTGATGCCGGGAGTGGGGACGCTCTCTGAGTTGGGCGAGCAGAATATGAACGATGCCCAAGCAATCGTGGATGAGCTTTAGTTGACAACTCTCAAGCCGAAGCGCGTGAGATAGCGCGGTCCTTCACGCCCCATGTTCGCGACGACCTTCCCGCGTACGCGGGGGGCCAGGTGAAAAAGAACCTCCGCCCCGGTGGCGCCAGGAATGATGGCAAACGCATAAGAGGTTTTTCCTTCTTCACTCGTCACCGCGATCGGCGCGGGAATCACTTCGTCGACTTCCATTCCCTGCAGCGTGACTTCATCGATCAGCACTCGGAAGCGTTCTTGTTTCAGATCGGCCTCACTGAACTGCGCGCGAAACTCGATCAGCGTGTTTTTGCGCAGCAGGGATTCTGAGCGAACTTGAATGGTCGTGGTTTCGGAAGGCATCACGGGCTGGATCTGTTCCACTGCGCTGGGTCGCGCAGCGATCGGAACCGAGATGATCGAGCGGCTCGCTCCGGCTAGAAGGGGCTCCGTCTCCAGGGGCTCCGGTTGACGAGCTGAGCCCAGCGCTCCGGTGAAGCTCAGGAGGAGGAAGATCGCACCGCCCGACATCGCCCAGCGGCGAAATCGACGCAATCGACGGTTTGCGAAGAGGTCCTCACCGAGTTTGAGAGTCGTGGTTCGAGTGAGGTAGAGGCGGCGAGAGTTCTTTTTCATGAGCGGTCTCCATTCCAAAACTACCGAAAGCGGGTCCGTGCCTTCGTATTTGGTAAGAGATGTTCAAGATCTGTTCCCGGGCAATTCTCCTTTCTGACGACGTTTTTACCGCGGTGATGAAGCTTCGCCGTGGCGAGGGGCCCCGGTCGCCAATGAGGAGGGGTTGGTTCGGTATTTCCTCAATTACTTTTGCCGAGCTCGGGCATTTTGGCCGGTTAACGACTTCACCGCGCTGCTGCAAGTTGCGCGGGCGAGCCTCCTCATGGGTTTTCGCGAGCAGGAGGCCAAGGGACCCCAAAGAGTGACTCAGGGACGCATCCAATCTCCCTGATCGCAGCGGAGATTCTTGCCGCGGAGATAGGGCTTGAGCGCATCCGCACCTTCATCCAGCGTCACGGCACAAAGACTCCGGCGATCGGGAGAGAGGGATACAATCCGGGCCCGTTCGGCGCGCGCCTCCTGGGGCGTCAGCGAGCCACTCCGCTCGGCGGCTTTGGTCAGCTGCCAAGCGGCGGCGGGCAGATCCCTGCTCCAGCGGGTGACATAGGACTTTAAAGCACGACGGGCTTCGGCTCCGTCGGAAGGGAGTCGCGCGAGGTCGTCGACGCGTGCGCAGTACGCCTCGCGGCCACCGCCGTTGAGTCCGGTCGCGCGGAGCGCGCCGGTTTTTCCGAGAGTGCTGGAAACGGCCGAGTCCAGGAAGGCTGAGCTGGGTTGATCCAGCTCACGCGCGTAGGTGCCGCGGACTTTGCGAAGATAGCTTCGGAGCGAGGGCGCAACGTTTGCACCGGTGGGTCCGCCGGCCGGATACCCCACGATGCGGCGGGCGTTCGGGAAGAGCCAGCGCATTTGTTGGCGGAAGGTGGGGCCGTAGTCCGTGAATCTCTGCGCGGCGATCCGCTGCGCGGTGGCGGCGTCGAGTCCATCTTCAAGGAGCACCTGTCGGTAGGCACGTGGCGTGCGTCCGCGGTCGGGTCCACGTTCGGCTAGAGTGTTGCACCCAAAGAGGTGAACTTCCTTTGCGGAGTCGAAAAGATTCGGGCAAGGCGCGACGGTCTTCCCGCAGGAACGTGCGGCCATCGATTCCAGGCCGACGTCAAAGCCGGACGTGCCGAGAAAAGTTCCGGCGAAGTGGCCGGAGACGACGACCACGTCGCAGCGAAGCTGACCGGAGCAGGCGCGGTTGAGCCAAGCGTCGTTGCGGACGAAGAAGCGTTCTGAGCATTGAAGACGTGCGTCCCAGCGGCGGATCCCTTGAGCGACTCTTCCGCGGATGCAGGACTCTTCGCGGGCCATCCTCGCTCGGCATTGATCGCGGGCGCCGGCGGGAGAGTGTCCTTGCTCGATGCGGGCGCGTTCGCAGGCGGATTGGTCTTCGGGCTGGCCGAGCAGTTCCACGTGTTGGAATTCAGACGACGGCAGTAATTCTTTGAAAATTTCGCGCTCGTTGTCGGAGTTCACCGTGATCGTGCAGATCGTTTTTTTGCCGTTGGCGGGTGAGGGAAGGGGTTCGAATTTTCCGAGTGGAGCAGGAGGGATCTGGAAGCCGCTCGACGCCGATCCGCCCCGTCGGCACGCATCGATCGCGCGCTTGCCGTTGCCGCTTTGGCGCGCGGACTCAACGACGCATGCACCGAAGCCGGGGTTGCTCTTCTCGGATTCACACGCGTTGAGCGCTTCGGTCGGCGGGAGTGCCGCAAAGAGAAAGAGCTGATTCTGACAGCGAAGGGTCTCGAGGGAGGGGCGACTTAGGCAGCTTGAGCGCGCGTCCGAGGTCGACGCGGAAAGGCCTTGGCGCGTGAGGGGCATGCCCCCCTGTTTGTGGAGGACGCGGACGCAGCGGGCAAAGTCAGTTTCCGCGCGTGCGTTGGGAGCGCCAAGCGCGAAGCAAAACAGCGCGACCAGGACGGTGAGCGAGAGCGGCGTAAGTTTTTGCACAAGGACCTCGGTAGGGCGGCGACTTTATGTATTTTGACTAATTTAGTCAAGTAATAAGCGGGTTGGTATTTGCGCGAATATTCCGGAACCGTTACGCTTTTGACGAATACGGGGGTGGATGGTGGGGCGAAACAGGGTGATTTTGAGTGTCTTGGCTTTTCTGGTGTTGTTCGCTGAGGGGGCACGAGCCCAAGAGCAGCCCTTCACGATTGAGCACCTGAGCGCTCAACTGGAGCGGGGGAATTATCGCAATCTCGATGCTTTGATCGCGTCGCTGCCTCTTTTCTTTAGGCAGTCGTATACGATCGCTTATCTCAGCAATAGCTTGCAGGCGGCATGGCCGGACGCGCCCCGGGTTTTGCTCTACGGGCCGTCGGCGGAAATGATCATCGCGTTCAACGATGAGAACGGCGAGTTCGGAAACCAGCAGCTCGAGATCATTCAGTATCGGCGTGAGCAAGCGAAGTTCGATTTTTTCCTCGTCGAGCCGGATGCGGCCGGACGCTTTCGCGCGAGTCCCGGGAAGAACTGCGCATTTTGTCATACTCCCGATACGCGTCCCAACTTTCAGCCCTACGCGCATTGGCCGGGATTTTACGGCTCGGATGACGATCGTCTGAGCGGCGGACTCAGCTTGCCCGAAGAGAAGGGCTGGCTGGATGGTTTCATCGCGACGGCCTCCGCTCGTCCCCGATACCGGCATCTGGTCGGCTTGAAGGATCAGTACTCTGGCGTGGCGACGTCCCGCACGAAAGTGAATCATGGCTTTGAGCTCACGTTTCGCTTGGCGCAGCTCAATTACCGAAGGATTGCGCGCATCCTGAGCGAGCGGGCGGATTGGGCAAAATACAAATATGCGTGGCTTGCGGCGGTTTCGTGCTCGAGCTCGTTCCATATGGCCTTCCCCGAATCGGAGCGTCCGACCGAGCGCTCCTGGTCGCAGTTCACGGAGAAAGAGGCCGGTAAGACTTCGCCGTTCTTGTTCTTGGCCGATCGACTGCGGATCAACTCGTTTGCGCTCAGTCTGCAGACGCCAGGGGTGGAGGCCGAGGCTTTTCGCGGCAATATCTTGGGTTCGGGTGGGAGTTCGGCCCCTGAGATGGCCGGTCAGCTGATGGACTGGGACCCTGAGCTGCGAAATTACGGGACGGCATTTGATTATCGGCGCCAAGAGATGAGCGCACGCATGGGGCAGGTCTTGAACTGCGAGCGGCTCACGGCACGCTCGCGCGCGGCTCTCGGGGAGGGCTCTAACTCACTGTAGGTACAGGGCTTTTTCAGAAACCCGATAACACGCCTTATCTCTTGACTAATTTAGTCAAGAATGAGAAGTGGTGGCCATGCTTTACGGAACGGTGTTCACCGCTCGGCTGTTCGGGACCCTGGCGCTTTGCGTGGGTCTGCTCGGTTGTCGAACCGGCACCGAGTTGCAGGTGACGTTTCCTCAGGGGCGTGTCGAGCTAGCGCCGGGCATCCAAAAGCTGAGGCTCGTCGATACCGAGCACGATCTGATTCCGTTCATCTCGAAGGATCGGTTTGCGTTTTCGGTTCGCGCGCGCCGCGAACGATCAAGTTTTCGCGTCGACTTAGGCGCCTACGATCGGAAGTTCGAGTTCAAAATCCCGCTGGATCAGTTCCACCCGATTGGGGAGCGCGAGTTTTTTGTGTACGCGCCGCTAGACGACTACCGTGGTCGTTTCGGGATGCGCGCTCGTTACCGGGAGGCCCAAGGCACATCGAGCGAAGTCGAGGGGACCAAGGAGTGCGAAACGGGCGGCTATTGCAAGAAGCTGCTGATCCTTCGCGGACAAGCGGTTGAGATGTCCGGCTACTATTCGGATTGCCCCGGCAAGCAGAAGGCGATCCTGCGCCGTAAGACTTGGAATGGCACGCTGAAGATCGAGTTTCTCGGGAAGGGGCACCGGCCGGTGGCCAGCTTCATCGGCACCCATCAATCTCGAGTCCAGGATTCCTTCTTACGCGATATCCCGGGTGCGAAGTGCGTCGTGGATCTGGATTTTACTCCCTAGAGATCAGCTCAGCGGCAGTCAGGCAATTGACGGCTTGAAGGTCGTTCGGCGATTACCGAGCGCTTTGGGCCAGAAAAGGTTTGCTCCCCCCAAACGCAGCCGGTTAAAATTTTAACATCATGAAAAGCCACGGAAATTGGCGCCAGCTCGTGGGCGGGGGAATCATCGGATGAAATTAGCCGGACCAGTATGGGGATCGGTCAACGTTCTGAGCACACTCGTGTTCGTGGGTTTCGCAATCACGGTCGTACCGGAAGCGCGCGCGGAAGAGCAGGGTGCGGGCAGAGCTCCCGCCGCCGCCAGCGATCAGGCGCTCGACGATGAGTACAGCTTCAAGTGGCTGGATCCTGAGAAGAAAATCTACGTTTTGCAAAACCGGAAATTTCGGAAAGAAGACCGTGCGCTTCTCTCCGTCATGATCGGTCCGGGGATTTCCAACTCCTATCGCAGTACGGCGGCGCTGGGTTTGCGCGGGGGGTACTTCTTCACGGAAGACTGGGGACTCGAGTTCTTCTACACGATCGGGTTCGCTAAAGAGAACGGCACGTTCGAAGCGTTGAAGAACCGTTCGTCTAACGCCAAGCCAGTGGTGCGCGAGATTCGCGGCGCTTACGGCGCGATGCTGAACTGGTCTCCCTGGTACGCGAAGATCAACGTGTTCAACACGATCCTGCACTTTGATTGGTACTTCAACGCCGGCCTTGGCCAACTGAGAACCGCGCTCGATACGCGCGCCACGATCTCGAGTCCCGCACAGTACACGGATGAGAGTCGTTTCGGCGTTTTCTACGGTACGGGACAGTTTTTCCATATCACGCAGGATTTCGGGTTCCGTCTCGACTTCACGGGAATGGCCTACTCGGCGCCGCTCGAAGGAACGACCGGCGCCAATACCTGGTTCTCAGAGTACTTTTTCGGTTTCGGGTTGGGGTTCAAGCTCTAGCGGGAACGGTCTAACTTAAAAGGAATCAACGATGACGAGATCGCTTCAAGGAAGAACGATCGGAAGAAGAACCGGACCCGCCGCGACGCTGACTGCAGGAGCGCTCGCGAGTGCGTTGGTTTGCGCGACGGCTTTCATATTGGGAACTTCCGCGGCAGCTTTGGCTGACGCGAAGAAGGCGACGCAGTACCTGCGTGAGGCGCAGGCCGCATACGCCGACGGCCTCTACTTCCGCGCGGCCCGCTACGCCTTCTCTGCTCAGGAAGAAGATGCGAAAGTCGCGCCCGAAGCTTACGCCTGGGTTGCTCAGTCGCTCATGCAGGCGCGGCTCTATCACTCGGCCTCTTATTTCTACATTCGCACTCTGCAGACGGGGAACAAGCTCGCGATCCGCCGAGTCCT
>JBEIOW010000175.1:0-5199 GCA_040377385.1 Bacteriovoracaceae bacterium
ATGATGTCGTTGATCTGGTCGAAGTCGGAGTTGCGGCGCTCCATCTTCTTGTAGATCGAGTAGAAATGTTTTGCCCGTCCTTGAATGACGGCCTTCATGTCGTATTCTTCGAGTTTTTCCGCGAGGATGCTCGTGACTTCTTCGATGTAGGAGTCGCGTTCGCCCCTCTTTTTGGCGATGAGGTTGGCGAGCTTCGCGTAGGCATCCGGATGCAGGTAGCGCAGGCAGAGGTCTTCCAGCTCGAGCTTGATCCAGCTGATCCCGAGACGGTTGGCGATCGGGGCATAGATGTCGAGAGTCTCTTGGGCGATGCGCTGCTGCTTGGCCGGAGCCAAGTGCTCCAGCGTCCGCATGTTGTTGAGGCGATCAGACAGTTTGACGAGAATGACCCGGATGTCCTTGGCCATCGCGAGGATCATCTTCCGGAAGTTCTCGGCCTGCTTCTCCTCGGTCGTCTTGAAGGTGATCTTGGAGAGCTTGGTGACGCCATCGACAAGTTCGGCCACTTCTTTGCCGAATTCCGCTTCGATCTGCTCGGGTGTGGCGTGGGTGTCTTCCACCGTATCGTGCAGGAGCGCAGTCACGATGGACGCGATGTCGAGCTTGAGCTCCGCGAGCGTTTCCGCCACCTCGGTGGGATGAATCATGTACGGCTCGCCGCTCGAGCGTCGTTGCCCGCGGTGGGCCTTTTCGGCGAACTCGTACGCCTTCTTGATCAGGTCGAGATTCGCCTCCGGGTAGTAGCTGCGAACCGAGTCGAGGATTCCTTCGAGCGAGGCCTCTTTGCGTTTGCTCAAGGGGAGCCCCCGCGCGCGCCGATCGCTTGCGAGACGATGTGTTCGAGCTCGGCCGTCGTGCGATCAAGCTCGTCGTTGACGAGGCTCAGGTGGAAGCGTGGGGCTTCCTTTAGCTCCTCTTGGGCGTTTCTTAGGCGGCGCTGGATGGTTTCTTCGCTGTCCGTGCCGCGCGCGCGGAGCCTCTTCTCGAGGGTCGTGAGATCTGGCGGGGCGATGAAGATCGTGAGGCAGTCGCCGGGATAGCTCTTTCGGATACTCTCCGCGCCTTGCACATCGATATCGAGCAGGACGGATTTTCCACGCGCGATCGTCTCCTCGATCACCGTCTTGGAGGTTCCGTAGAAGTTGCCGTGCACCTGGGCCCACTCAGCAAATCGACCGGCCGCGATGTCCGCCTGAAAGCGCTCCGGCGAGACGAAGTGGTAATGCTCGCCGTCCTTCTCTTGGCCGCGTGGGGCACGAGTGGTGTGCGAGACACTGAGCTCGAGTTCAGGAAAGCGGCTCAGGAGCCGTTGGCAGAGGGTGGTCTTCCCGGCACCCGAAGGAGCCGACAGGACGATGAGGCGCTTGGTGTAGCCGCCCTTGGATTGGTAACTCGTGGCGTTCATTCCAGGTTCATCACCTGCTCGCGAATCTGCTCGAGCTTGACCTTCATCGGAACGGCGATCTCGCTAATGGACAGGTCCGTCGCTTTGTTGCTCAAGGTGTTCACTTCGCGACCCATCTCTTGGGCCAGGAAGTCGAGCTTGCGGCCGGCGGCGCCGCCTTCGGCTAGAAGTTTCCGGAAGTGAGCGATGTGTCCTTCCAGCCTCGCGAGCTCTTCTTCGATATCTGACCGGTCGAGAAGGAGCGCTAGCTCCTGAGCGATGCGGCTCTCAAGCACGGCTTGAATCTGAGTTTGCGCGACGGGATAGGCCTCAAAGACCGCGCGAATACGGTCTTGGATCTTGGACTTTTCGATGCCTTCCCAATCCGCGCGACGCGCTCGGATCGCGGAACCGGACGCTTCAAGCTCGTTCAGTTGAGCTTCAAACACGGCCTTCAGTGCCTCGCCTTCGCGCGTACGCATCTGGCGCAACGCCTGGCAGCCTTCGAGGAGCAGTTTTTCGAGCTCAGGCCAAGCTTCCTCGGCCGGAGTTTCCTGCTCGGGCCGACGAAAAACTTCGGGAAAGGACGCAAGATCCGCCGTACGGATGGCGTCGCTGAGGCCCAAAGTCTTCTGTAGCGTGATCATGGATTCGTAGTAATGGGCCGCCAGCGATAGATTGAGCTCCGGCCCGCGTTCGGTCGCGGAGGCATCACCCAAGCGCTCGAGTTTGAGTTCAAGCGAACCACGCTGAAACTGAGCTTGGAGGGCGGAGCGCGCGAGCATCTCGTGGGCGGCGAACTCGCGGGGCAGGCGAATCTTGAGATCCAGGAACCGGTGATTCAATGTTTTGATCTCAAGACGGTGACGCCGTCCCAAGATCTCGCCTTCGACCGAGCAAAAGCCGGTCATGGACTGAATCACGCCCGCAGTGCGTTCTTTTTTGGCCATCACGTTCAGGCTTCCTCGCTCGCACTCGAGGGCGCGTGAGCCAGGGCTACCTCACCCATTTTGCGGAACTTCGCGATCCGTTCCTCAGAAAGTTTCCGTCCGTTTTTCTTGGCCGTTTTCATGAGCGGCGTGAACGCTGCGATGAGTGCCTGGCGAAGGAGCTCGGCGGCCTCGTTCGGATTGCGATGCGCTCCGCCTTTGGGCTCGGGGACGATGTCGTCGATGACGCCGAGTCTTTGCAGATCGCGCGGGCTCATCTTGAGTTTTTCGGAGGCGCGTTCGGCGAGGGTGGAGTCGCTCCAGAGAATGGATGCGCAACTCTCGGGCGAGATGACCGAGTAGGTGCTGTATTCCTGCATGAGAACCGTATTGGCCACGCCGATCGCGAGCGCGCCGCCCGATCCGCCTTCGCCGATGACCACCGCCACCACGGGCACTTCGAGCCCGAACATGAGCCGGATGCTTTCGGCGATCGCTTGAGATTGCCCGCGTTCTTCCGCATCGATGCCCGGGTAGGCGCCGGGCGTATCGATGAGCGCGAGAACCGGCATTTTGGTTCGGTTCGCGAGCTCCATTAGGCGCATCGCTTTGCGATAGCCTTCGGGCTTGGCCATGCTGAAGTTGCGCTCCATCTTCTGCTTCGTGGTGCGGCCTTTTTGATGACCGAGAATGAGGATCGGCGTGCCGTCTTCTTCTTTCAGTTTCGGGGAGCCGGGCGCGACCGGCGGCCAGAGCGCGACGCCGCCGAGGATGGCTGAGTCTTCGGCGTAAGTGCGATCACCGGCGAGCTCCATGAATCCGGGGAAGATCAGATCGATGTAGTCCCGGGTGTAGGGGCGGCTCGGATGGCGAGAAAGCTGGACCTTTTGCCACGGGCTCAGCTTCGAGTAGGTCTCGTCGATGAGCTCGGCGATCCGCTTTTCAAGAACCTGCGTTTCGGGCGAGAAGTCGACGCCTTCCTGCTTGGCGATGTCTCGGAGATCCTGGAGCTTTTTTTCCAGGGTGACGATCCGTTTCTCGAACTCGAAGAAGGCTTCCATGGCCTGTGAAGCTATCAAAAAGACAGAGGGCGCTCCAAGAATTTCGGGCGATTTCAAGGACTTCGCGCCGCGTTACGACTGAGAGGGCCATGTATCCCGGTCGCATATTCGCCAACTCCTGAGTAAACTGGATGAAATGACGGAAGGAACCGCCAAGCCCACCTCTGAGCCAGCCTCAGCTGCAGCCCCTCCTCCGGAGTCGGGCACCGCTCCGAATGCTGCGAAGCCGTCCTGGAAAACCAAGTTAGAGCCGATTTTGAACCGCCTGAAGAAGCTACGGAAGCCGCCGAAGGTTCCGTCTGCTCCAAAGAACCCGGCAGTCGCGGATGATGACGAGGGGCTCGCGGTTCGGATTCAAAAGGGCTTTGTCTATTTGGTTCGTGGACTCTTTGCGCGGGATCGCCCGACTCTGGCCTCGAGCTGGCTTTTCTGGGCCAGTCTAGTTGCGCTCGGGACCGTCAGCACAGTCGCGGTCCAGCGGACGATCCACTGGTATCGCACGCGTGGTCCCACGGCAGAGCAGCTCGCGGCGCAGACGTTCGAGCAGCGTGAGAAAAAACGGCTCGAGATTATCTCGATCTTCGAGCGGTCCATCGGATTGGGCGTTTTCACGCTGGAGCTTAAGGATCCGGTCGGTAAGCGCCTGGCTCCCGGCACCATGAATGTCGCGGAAGTCGAAATCGTGCTCGAGTGCGACCATGCGGACACCATGCGGTCGATCGAGCTGCAGCCTCAACGGGTCAAGGACCAGATCACGCTCGCACTCACTCCGCTCGATCGTGAGGATCTCCTGACCGGCGACGGCAAGAAGCGAATCAAACGAGCCATCATCGATCGCGTCAACTCCTGGCTCACCACCGGTCGCGTGGTGAACGTCTACTTCGAACGCATCCTCATTCTATAGCCTGCACGCTCTGAAGGACGAAGGCGCGGCCCGCGCCGCGCCAGAAATAGGAGCGAGTCGGGCCTATTAAACAACAGGCCCTGACGAACGCGCGGCCCGCGCCGCGCCAGAAACAGCAGCGCTGCGAGCGTGCTAATCCGCACGCTCCGCAGCGCGAGGGCCTTGGATCCGGTGCCTCTTCAGCATTTCAAACAAGGTACTCCGTGCGACTCCCAGAATCCGCGCCGCGCGCGCGCGATTGCCCTGAGTCATTCTCAGCGACTTGAGGATCATCGCGCGCTCCATCTCCTCCAACGTCAGGATGGCTGAGCCCAGCTCAATTTCCGGTGCGCCGCCGATCGAGTCGGGCGTCAGCAAGAACTCGAACGCCTCTTGATCCAAGATCGGCGAGAACGGACCCGCGAGTCCGCTGGCCCGTTCAATCGAATGGCGAAGCTCCCGAACGTTGCCCGGCCATGAGTGGGCCTGGAGCCGAAGCAGCGCGCTGGGGGAAAGGGTGCGGCCGAGGTCTGCCGCGAACTTTTCGGCCAACATTCGGATATCCTCAACGCGGCTGCGCAGCGGAGAGATTTCGAGCGCCACGCTGGCCAGCCGGTAATAGAGGTCGCGGCGAAAGCGTCCTTCTTCGACGAGTTTCTTGAGAGGTAGGTGAGTGGCGCAAAGCACGCGTACGTCCACGCGGGAGCTGCGGTCGGCGCCGACGGGACGGATCTCCCCGTTCTCGAGGAAACGCAGGAGCTTCACTTGTATATCGAGGGGAAGATCGCCGACCTCATCGAGAAAGACGGTGCCTCCGTGAGCTTGGAGGAGGGCACCTGGCCGCGGGTGAGAGGCACCGGTGAAAGCGCCTTTCACGTGACCGAAGAGCTCACTTTCCGCCAAAGAAACCGGCAGCGCCCCGCAGTTGATCGGGACGAACGG
>JBEIOW010000438.1:0-2618 GCA_040377385.1 Bacteriovoracaceae bacterium
CGCGTTCGCCAACAATGCCGAGGCGCTCGTCTTGGATGAGCGCTTGGGTGTTCGTTATGGCGAGAATCCTGTTCGCCGCGAAGTGATGCAGCTTTCGCTCGCGTGGGAGACGTGGCTCGAGGCCAATGGTCTCTGGGACGAGATCCGTCTGATTCGCGAAGCGACGCGTCTGTTGCGTGATGCGGATCCTGAGAGCGTCGTCTTGCCGGAGCGCGTAGATCGTCTCGCGGTTGGTGCCCCGGAGTCGCTGGAGGCGGAGTTTTGGTCGGAGCTAGGTCGCCGCGCGAAAGTCGAGATGCTCGGCCCAGTCGAGTTTGCGACCCGACTTGGGGGCTCGGCGTTGCCCGAGACCACGACGTGGATTTGGGAGAAGTGGCACGGCATCGAGGACGCGGCCGAGCGATTCGCGGAGCTTTGGCAGCAGACCGCTACCGAGGATCTCTCGGTCTGGGAGCGCACCGCGGTTTTGATTCCCGATGAGCCAGCGGTTAGGCGTTCGCTCACGCGCGCGCTTGAGCGGCGAGGCATTCCTTTGGCGGACCCCCGGGATCCGACGCAGCTGAGGTGGGACGAGCGATTGAAGCGAGCCATGCTTCCCCTTCAACTTGCAGCGCGTGACTATGAGCGAGAAACAGTCGTCGAACTCGTGCGCGGCTTGGGATTCGGCGCCACGCCCGGGGTGCCCACGCTCAAGATCGTGCGCGAGATCTACGACCGCGGCGTTCGGCAAGGGTTGGCGTCCTATGCGGGAGGTTCGCTTGAGACGCTGCATGGGCGACTCACGGAGATTCAGCGCGCGTTTGGCGGTCGAAAGAAGGCGCTCGAACTCCGCGACTCGCATCTGGATTGGCTCGCCAATTCCTCCGAGTGGACTGAGGCCGATCGGGGTTGGGCGGTCTCGCTCTTCACGCGCGCATGGGCAGGCCTGTTAGAAGATTTGGAACGTGCGGGATCGTCGGACCGGGCATCCCCTGCGCTCCACTGGGTGGACCGGCTCGAGATGCGCATCGAGGAGATGGCGCCACCGCCCGCGCCTTTGCGCCCGCAGGCCGGCGTTCGTCTGTATCGACTCAGCCAGGCGCCGGTCGAGGCGATCGAAAAACTGATTCTGCTCGCGACCCCTCCGCAGTGGTTACAGGGTCAGGGTGCGGGTGATTTCTGGTTTACCGAGAAGGAGCGCGAGATCCTTGCCGGCGAGTTTCAGGTGCGCTCCACGCTCGGGATTCGCGATGAACGGCTTCAGGCGCTCCAGGCGTGGTTGAAGCTCGCCTCCGAAGTGCGCGTGCTCGATGCGGGATGGGAGTGGGACGGCAAAGAGCGCGAAGGGCTGCTTCCCTTACTGCTGGAGCTCGGCCTGCCAGCGGACCGCGAGCCCGAACGGAAAGGCGCGCATCCCCGTTTTGTCCCGAGCTTCGCGCCAGCGACTCCGCTCGGGGAAGAGCCGTTCCGACTTCCGCTGCATCCAGATCGCGCGGTGAAGAACGGAAAGACCGAGATCGTCGCCACGGCGATCGATCACTACTCGAAATGCGCCTTTCTTGGCTTGGCGCGCTCGCGCTGGCGCCTGCGGGACCTCGAGCCTCCGCAAGCGGAGCTGCCGGTGAACGTGCGCGGGAACTTGCTTCACGAGGCAGTCCGGCAGCTGCTTCTCACGCGTGAGCCGGGCACCCCTCATTTTACGCTCGCGCCTGAACAAGCTCTGAATCTTGCCTGGGAGAAAGTTCGCCCACGGGGCGTGCTGCGGAATCGCCGGTTGCTTGAGATCGCGCGCCAGCGCCTGATCCCTGTGCTGGTGCGCTTCATGGCGAAGGAAACGGAATACGCGGTTCGCTCTCTGACGACAGTGAAGTCGCTCGAAGGTCCGCCGCTCTCGCTCGAGTTCTCAAATTTTGTCATCTCTGGACTTCCGGATCGCATCGATGAGCATCGCGACGGGTGGTTTGTGCTCGATTACAAATCGGGCAGCGGTCAGCCGCAAGGCTTGCAGATGCTCGACCGCGGCTACCGGCTCCAGCTGCCGTTCTACGCGCTCGCGCTGGCGTCCGTTTGGCCAGAGAAGCCCGTGATCGGTGTGCAGTTTGTCGAGCTCACGAAGGAAGGCAAACGCTCGAACGGAATCCTCTTTGATGCCTGGGTCGGCAAGGACGAAGGAAAGCTCATCTCGCTCGGCGGGACCTCCAAGAGCTGGATCAAGGACCGCACCCCGGACGAAGCCTGGTCGCAGGTTCACGATCATCTCGAGACGCACGGGAACGCTTGGGTCGCCGGCGAATTCACGGCTCGTCCGAAGTTCGAAAAAGACTGCGTGGATTGTTTTGCCCGCGACCTCTGCCATGAGCGCAGGCGTGTGGCGCAGGCCGATGAAGGGGGCGAAGAATGAGCTCCGGTCCGATCTCCGCCAGCTTCCGGGCGACGCCGATCCAAGCCGAAGTGATTGGGCTTTGGGGCAAGGGGCTCGCTGTCCAGGCCGGCGCGGGAAGCGGCAAGACGACGACGATGGTTCAGAAGTGCTTGGAGCTCATCCGACGAAACCCGGAAGGTCGCTTTGCGGCCGTCTCGTTCACGGAACGTTCCGCGAGCGATCTGCGGGAGAAGCTCGCGCGCGGCTTGCCCGAACA
>JBEIOW010000349.1:0-3252 GCA_040377385.1 Bacteriovoracaceae bacterium
AACTCCATGAGCCCTCAATCCGTCATTTTCGATGTCCGCGAACAAGACGAGTTCGACGCCGAGCACGTTCCGAATTCAGTTTTCGTGCCGCTTTCGCAGTTCGCCCACCTCGCTCCGGAAAAGCTAGCAAGCTGTTCTGCCGACGAGATCGTTCTCATGTGCCGAAGCGGCACTCGCGCCAAGCTCGCGCTCGAGCAGTTTCGACAGCTGGGCTACAGCGACCGCTTCAAGGCCACCGTTTTTGACGGTGGGATCCTGGAGTGGAAGAAGCAAGGGAAGGCCGTTGTGCAGCGGAAACGCTTCCATCTTCCGGTGATGCGACAGACACAGATCGTAATCGGCGCCGGCGTCCTAGGCGCGAGCATCGGTGTGCTGTCCGGAAGCCCCGCAGCCGCGTGGCTGTCCGCATTCTTTGGAGCAGGACTTCTCTTCGCGGGATCCACGGGCTGGTGCGGACTCGCCCTGCTCCTCGCGCGCATGCCTTGGAACCAAGGCGACACCCCCGCCTGCGAGACCCGGTAAGTTCCACCCAGAATCAAAGATAAGGAGCCCAAAATGAAAACCCTGATGGTCCCTGTTTCCACACTCTCTCAAGATGGTTCCTCTCTCCCCAAGGAGTGGGGCGGACTGGCCGTGATTCAAGACGACAACCTCAGCTACCTCGTCTGGAACGAAGCGACGCGTGAAGCCCTATGGGTCGACGCTTGCCTTGAAGACTGGGAGATTCTCCAAGAAAAGACGCAGTCCATGCTAGCCAACGGCTACCGCTTCGTCGCCGTCGTCGATACCCATACGCACGCCGATCACCTCACCGCCGCTTCGGCTCTGGCCGATGCGGCACGCGCGCCACTCGTCATGCACGAACGTGCTCCGAGTCGCCGGATTCATCTGCGCGTCTCCCGGAGCACTTCCTTTGCGACCAGCGCCGGGTCTCTTCGGTTTCTTCACACTCCGGGCCACACTCCGGATTCGATGACCGTGAGCTGGGGCCCCTTCGTCTTTACCGGAGACACTTTGTTGTATGACGACGCTGGCCGCGATGATCTGCCGGGCGGAGACGCGGTCGCGCATGGTGAGTCCCTTGAGCTGCTGCGGAGAGAAATTCGCGCCGACCAGTGGATCCTCCCGGGCCACGACGGCCGAGGCGGTCGTGTTTCTCGTTGGGAGAGTCAGCTAAAAACCAATCCTTCCCTGCTGCAGAGCCAGCAGGAGTTCGTCGCGGAAGCTGCCGCATACCGCGGACCCGCGCCTAAACTGCTGAAAGAATCCCTCTTCGAGAATTTCAAATGATGGAGCTTCTCGGCTACGCCGCCGCCGTGCTGATGGGTGGCGTCTTCGGACTGCTCGGGGGCGGCGGCGCGGTTCTCACGGTTCCCGTCCTTGTCTTTTTCTTTGCCCTCGAAGGGACAGAAGCCACGCGCCTCTCACTCGGCATTGTCGGCGTGACCGCCGCCGTTGGCGCAGCACTTTACGCTCGCCGCGGCGAATGGGACTTTCGCACGGCTCTGCTTTTCGTGATTCCGAATACCCTGGGCGTCGTCATCGCTCGCGAGTTCTTGATCCCCCTCCTCCCAGAATCGATCCACATCGGGGCCTTCAGTCTATCGCGCGGAAGTCTGCTTCTCTTTAGCTTTGCACTGGTGATGATCGTCGCGGCACGGGCAATGCTCCGCAAGTCGGCTCCGCCAGCCCGCACCTTGAGCCGGTCTCGCGTGATGGCAATCGCACTTGGAGTCGGTGGTCTTGCCGGGTTCGTCGGCGCGGGAGGCGGGTTCTTGCTCGTACCTGCCCTTCACCGTGGACTGGGCCTCTCCATGAGAATTGCGGCGGGAACGTCACTCACGCTGATCGCCGCTTCGTCTCTCGTTGGGTTCGCGCTGACTCTCAGCGAAAGCCCGCCGGTGGAGTACTCGACGTTCTTGCGACTCTGCTTGTTTGCCATCGTGGGGATCGTGATCGGAGCGACGCAGGCGCGCCGATTCCGCCCGGAAACCCTCAAACGCTACTTCGGGATCCTGATCCTGTTGACGGCCGCGGCGCTCATCGCGCACACCGTGTTCAAAACCGCCGGATAATTAGGGCTTCCGCGCGATCAAGCTCGCGAGCGCCTCTTTGCCGTCGTTCGTCTCGCGATAGACCAGCACTTCAAAATCCTTGAAGAGGTCGCGAAGCTCGCCCTTGGCGAGAAGGTAGTCCTTCCGCATCCCGCGACCGCCAGGATTCTTGAGATGCTCGAGCGTGTAGTTCTCGAAAACCACCACTCCGCCGCGCTTGAGCCCGCGCTTGATCTCGGGCACCAGCTCGCGCAGGAGGAACTGAATATTCACGATGACGTCGTAGCTGTCGGGCTTGATCTTGTACTGATTGAGATCGGCGTTGATCGTGTTGATCGTGACGTGATTCTTTTTGGCCAGACGCTGCGCCTTGCGAAGCGCGACTTCGGAGTAATCCACCCCATCGACGATGAATCCTTTTTTGGCGAGAAAGACGGCATTGCGTCCTTCCGCCATTGCGATATCGAGCGCGCGCCCGACGGGCAAAATACGGACGTTGTCCCGCAGGAAGCTCGCCGGCTCAGTTCCGTAGACGTAGTCTTCCGTCTTGAACAGCTGGTCCCACTGCGAGCGATCCTCATCAGAGTCTTGGCCGGTGACCATTTGAAACGCATTCGTGCCGCGCGGCGTAGTAAGATCCTCGGAAGATTTTGTACACGCGGAAAGGAAGCCACCCGCGGCCAGGCCTAGAATTGACAGTGTTGCCGCTGCGCGATAGATCCATGAGCGCATGTTTGGCATATCCGGCTCGCATCTCGTCATCTTGGCGATCATCCTCATTATCTTCGGGCCAAAGAAGCTGCCCGAACTCGGTCATACGTTAGGGAAGGCCATGAAGAACTTCAAGGACTCGATGGCGGGGATCGAAGAAGCCAAGTTCCGTCATCTCGACTCCGCGCCTCATGCTTCGGACATGCCGAAGTCCGAACCGACCACCGACAAAACTGACGACAAGAAGGCTTGATCCGCATGACTTATTTTGAGCGATTCACGGTCTACTTTCAGAGAGACGTCGCCAAGAAGGCCGCACGCTCGCTCTCCAACGGCATTGGCATCGAATTCCGGATCATGCCCGCCGATGCATCGGAACCCACGGAAACCTTCTTCTTCACGCGCGAAGCCGGTCAAAACGCCGTTCGCTCCGGCGCGAGCCCAGACCCTGAGGTCATCTTCACGCTCCCCCCTCTCGCGGCGGACC
>JBEIOW010000368.1:0-3084 GCA_040377385.1 Bacteriovoracaceae bacterium
AAGTGCGCGATGCCCGGGGCGGTCCCGCTCACCCCGAGGTATAGCTCCAGCGCGCCGAACAGCAGCACGAACAGCCAGGCCGGCATCGGTATCGGTGGGATCAACAACATGATCCGCCGCTTCGGGAACATCATCGCGAAGCCGAGCAGCAAACCGAACAAGCCGCCGGAGGCGCCGACCGTCGCCTGCGTCGAGCCGGTCGCTGTCGTGACCGAAAGCTGCACCAAGGCCGCGCTCAGCACGCTGGCGATCCAGAACCGCAGGAACGCCCGTGGACCCCACCAAGCTTCGAGTTCCCGGCCGAAGCTCACCAAGCCGATCATGTTGACCGCGAGATGCCAGAGTCCGCCGTGCAGGAACGAGTAGGTCAGGATCTGCCAGAACCGGAAACCGAAGACGAAGCTCTCCGGGATCAGCGCGAACCAACCCAGCACGTTCCCGCCCATGAACGTATCCACGGTCTTTTGGACCAGGAACATCGCGATACAGGCGATGGTGAGGACTTTGACGGCGGGGGTGAGTTTCGGCTGCATGGCGTCTCGAAAGGTTAGACCCCGGGTTCCATGATTTCAATCAACATCCCCCCGGCACTCGCCGGATGGATGAAGTTGATCCGCATGGAGTGCGCGCCAACGCGGGGTGCGGGATAGATCAGTCGGAATCCCTCTTTCAGCAGCTGGGCACAAAGAGGGTCAAGCTCGCCCTTCTCCACGCGAAAGGAAAGGTGATGGATCCCCGGCCCCCGTTTGGCGATGAACTGAGCCACCGTGCCCGCCGGATCGGTCGGCTCCAGGAATTCCAGGAAGCCCTGCTCAATCGGCAGAGGCAGGAAATGGGTGACAACCCCTTGCTCGGGAACCGGCTCCATATGGGAGGTCCGGAGCCCCAGTAACCCAAACAGGCGCTGGAGGGCGGGCAGGTCCTTCACGGCGATGCCGATGTGATCGAGGATAGCCATAGAAGGCAGTTCTCTCACGGAACGGAGATCAGGAAAAAGCGGATTTAAGGGGTTCTTTGGGGAAGAGAAATAAGGAGAGGACCGCCCCCGTTACTGTTGCTGTACCCGATAATCGCCTCCTGAGACGAAGATCAGCAGTAAAGAAGCGGTCCTCAGCCAAGTCGTCCAAGAGAGAGCGCCCACCTAAGACTCTTTCCCTCAGACAATTAACTCATCGGCTGGGCGGGCGCCCTCTTTAGTATTTTTTTACACATCTGTTGCAGAAATGAGCGGATCGCCCCGGCCTCCCGGTCCGTCAAAAATACGGCGTAGGCGAACATCATGAGGAACCCGAAGAACGGAATATTCATCGTGAGCGAGATCCCCACATGCAGCCCGACCCCCGCCAGCAGCATCCAGCGCCGCCAAGCAGGCAGCCAGACCAGCACCGGGAAGTAGACCTCCCAGAGCAGGGTCCCCCAGGTGGAGAGGACGATGAGGAGCGGAAACGGGGCTAACCAGGAGAAGTCCGCCACGGCAAGCTGGTGGTTGGCCAATACTCGCCAGATCGCGTCTCCATACCACCAGTGGGTCCCTTTGAGTTTCTCCAGGCCCGAATAGAAATAGATCACGCAGACCTGAAGCTGGCAGAGCCGAAAGGCGATCGAACCCCAAAACGAGTTCGTTCGCGCGCTCACCAGAATCAGGTTGAGCAGAAAGAAAACCGAGATCGAGTCGATGCCGTAAGCCGCCGTCATGTTCCGGTGAACAAAGGAGACATGCAGGACATACGCAACCAATGCCGACACCCGCGGGTAGAACCCCACGGCGAGCGAGGCCAAGCTCATCAGTAAAAGAGCGTGCCCCACCCAAAGCGCGGCGTCGGAGCTCAGCCAGAAGAAGACAGATTGCCGCGCTCCCATGTCGAGCAGTTCGCGCATCTGCGCGAGCGGTAGAGTCCCCCCTTCAGAATAGAAATAAGGAACGTCCGGAGTTCGCGTGAGAATGTAGACAAAAAGGAGCGAGCCGAACAGCGCGCGAAACAAAGCCATGGACTCGGGCCGATTCGACTCAAACCAGAAGCGATTCCAAGATCGCCACGCATTCGCGAAAAAATCTTTCGCAAGGCTCTTCATCGGCGCCCCACGCAAAAGCTGTTGGCCGTCATGCGACGCTCGAGCAAGATCCCGTCTCCGATTTTTCGACGACCTTCATGGACGTCGAGCAGGCTCGGGATGTTGTGGCCGATGCGCCAGATTCGGATCGAGACCGCATCAGGAAATTTCCGGCAAAGGTACGGAACCAGAATGCCTTCCGCGCGGCGTTCTTCGCCCATCATGAAGCGCGTGAAGACGATGCGACGATTCTGCCGCTCGCGGTTCCAGTAGGGAGACGGACTCTCCGGGATCTGCGCCCGCGCGAGCTCCATCCCGTTTTCGCCTAGAGCTTCCCATTCGACGTAAACCGGTGGCGGACCCGGTTCGGGTGCAAAGAAACTCCACGGAACCAAGATCTCCAAAAACTCCGTATAGGGATCCATCACGGGAGAGAGCAACTCCCCGAGATAGCTGTCCCGCTTGGGAGCGACCACCAGCATGAGAACGTGGAAGACTAAAAATAAAGAGAGGACAGCCCGAAAGGCCGTCCTCCCTGAAATAGATCGATCCAATCGCGCGATCGTCACGAGCGGATTAGAACGCGCCGCCACCGGTCATCGGAATCGTTCCCGGCATGTAGCCGCCCTGGAACCCGCCGAAGCTCGGAGCGCCCACAGGAGAGCTGCCCCAACCGGAGAAGCCCGAACTGAACGGACCGCCGTAAGCGCCGCCCGAATACATCCCTTGCAGGGACTGTTGGTAGCGGTACTGCGCTTCCATCATCTGCTGCTGAGCAACCATCGAGTCTTGCTGCATCTGCTGAGCACGCTGGTACTGAAGCATTGCGGAGTTCATCGAGGCACCCTGCCAGCCACCGGCACCGAAGCTACCCATTCCGTAGCTATTGCCCATGCCCATGCCGTAGTTGCCGCCGTAGCCGCCAAGTCCACCCATGCCGCCCATTTGGAAGCCGCCGCCGTAGCCGCCCATGCCGCCGAATCCACCGATTCCGCCCATGCCGCCCATTTGGAAGCCGCCGCCATAGCCGCC
>JBEIOW010000223.1:0-4516 GCA_040377385.1 Bacteriovoracaceae bacterium
CGGAACCGTGTCCGCATTTCGGCGTCCATCTTCAAGACCACCTCGGCCTCTCCACCAAAGCGCGAGATCAAAGGCTCTGGAACGCGCCCTTCGGCCCGCAAGCGTTTTTGGATCTCGAGGGAAACTTGAGGGTTCAATGGCGTTCGCGTCCGCGGCGCGCCCGGCGTCACCGAGTAACCGCGCGACGGAGCGTGCGCTAAAGCAAACTCCACGATCTCCTCGGCCATCGTCCGGTGAGTCGTGTACTTGCCGCCCGCCACCATCACGACGCCGGCCGGCGCCAAGCGGATCTCGTGCTCGCGGCTGACCTTGGACAAGGTTTTTGCGTCGGGATCGTGCGCGTCCACGAGAGGCCTGACGCCGACATAGGTGCTGACCAAATCTGCAGCGGTGAGCTTGAGCGAGGGGAAGAAGCGATCCAAGAGGCGAAAAATATAGTCCACCTCCGCACCCTCGACGCGAACCTTCTCCGGATCCTTCGGCGTTGGCGCATCGGTCGTTCCGACGATCGTCACGCCTGCGCCCAGATCAGGCCGCGGGATCACAAACGAGATCCGTCCATCTTCGGGGTGCGACATCACAACGGCGCCCGGCACCGGAAAACGCTTCAGGTCAAAAACGAGGTGAATCCCCTGCGACGGCTTAAGCCACGACTTCCAATCCGGATCAAGCATGCGCCCGAAAAGATCCGCCCAAGGCCCCACGCAACCGACCACTTGGCGAGCACGGACGACGCCTTCTCTCCCGGTCAGCCTATCCTTCACGCGCGCGCCCGAAGCCTGCCCCGCCGGATCTCGCTCAATCGTCACTGCTTCGCAGTAATTCAGCGCCACGGCCCCGTCGCGCATAGCTGGACGAAGCGTCTCCGTCACGAGCACGTCATCCCACATCGAAGCGTCGAAATAACGGAAGCCTCCGACGGAACCCTCCGCGCGCAGAGAAGGAATCTCCTGGGCAAGCTTTCGAGCCGAGAGGTTCTTGTGCATGCCCGGCGTACGAAAAAGAGAAAGCAAATCGTAAAGCCACATCCCCATCCGGAGAAGCCCCTTGCCGTGCAAGTCGCCCTTGAAAATGGGGAAGTAAAACGGAAGCGGCCGAACCATGTGTGGCGCGGTCTTCAGAAGGAACGCGCGCTCGGCCAGCGCCTCGAAGACGAGTTTGAACTCGAAGTTCTCCAGATAGCGAAGCCCGCCGTGAATGAGCTTGGAGCTCTTGGAAGACGTGCCCGACGCGAAGTCGGATCGCTCCACGAGCGCAACCTTGAGGCCACGTGAGGCCGCATCGCGAGCGACCGCCGCGCCCGTGATCCCACCCCCGATGACAAGCAGGTCCCACTCCTCGGCCAAGAGGCGTGACCAATGGGTGGGGCGATTCAGAATCGTGAGCTCGGGCCCGACGGAGCGAGGCTTGGGAAGGCGAACTTCGCTCATTTTTTAACCGCAAGCGCGATCGAAAGCTCTTCCAGCTGCGCGTCCGAGACTACCGACGGCGATTCTGACATGAGGCAGGTCGCTTTCTGAGTTTTCGGGAACGCCATCACGTCGCGGATCGCGTCGGTTCCGCAAAGTAGCATCGCCAGGCGATCCACCCCGAAGGCAATCCCGCCGTGGGGAGGAGTGCCGTATTGAAGTGCTTCCAGAAAGAAGCCGAACTGGGCCTTCGCTTGTTCTTCCGTGAAGCCCAGCGTGCGGAACATCGCCGCCTGCACGTCCGAACGATAAATTCGGAGCGACCCACCCGCGACTTCAAAACCATTCAAGACCAGGTCGTAGGCTGAGGCCTGGATCGCCGCCAGATTTCGTCCCGCGATGAAGTCCTCAAAGAACTCTGGACGCGGTGAGGTGAACGGATGGTGGCTCGCATAGTAGCGTCCATCTTCGTCGTTGTACTGAAGCAGCGGAAAATTCGTGACCCAGAGGAAGTTGAACTGATCCTTCGGGATGAGCCCGAGGCGTGCGCCGACATTCTGGCGAATCGTTCCTAGGGCGTCAAAAACGACGGAATTCTTCTCGGCCGCGATCCCGAGAATCAGATCGCCCTCTTGGTAACCGAGTTTCGCCGCGAACGCGGACTTCTCGGCGTCCGTGAAGAACTTCGCCGACGGGCCTTGCAGTTCGCCGCCCGCCTGGACTTTCAACCACAGAAGGCCCTTCGCTCCGTAGGAGGCGCCGACCGCTTGCACTTCATCCAGATCCTTGCGCGAGAACTTCTCGGCCGCGCCCGGAACGCGGATCACGCGTACGGAACCTTTGCCCGAGGCGAGCGCGTTGGAGAACACCTGGAAAGTGCTCGCACGGAAGACATCCGAGACGTCGACCAGCTCGAGTCCAAACCTCGTGTCGGGCTTATCGGATCCATAGCGGGACATCGCTTCCGCGTATGGCATGCGCGGAAAGGGCGTCGGAATCGTGATGCCAAGGCATTCCTTCCAGATCTTGGCCGTCATGCCTTCCATCAAGGGGTACAGCGACTCCTCGTCCAAGAACGAGGTTTCGATGTCCACCTGTGAGAACTCGGGCTGCCGATCGGCGCGTAGGTCTTCATCACGGAAACAGCGCGCGATCTGGAAGTAGCGATCCATGCCCGCGATCATCAGGAGCTGTTTCAACGTTTGAGGCGATTGCGGGAGTGCGTAGAAATGTCCGGGATGCACGCGTGAAGGAACAAGGTAGTCGCGCGCTCCTTCGGGCGTCGATTTGTAGAGGATTGGCGTCTCGACCTCGATGAACTGATTTTGGTCGAGGTAATTGCGCACGGCCGTGAGCAAGCGGTGGCGCATGACGAGATTCTTCTGCAAGGCCGGACGGCGCAGGTCCAAGTAACGGTACTTCAGGCGCAGTGTCTCGGCCGCATCAACCTCGTCTAGAATTTCAAACGGAGGCGTCTTTGCGGTCGAAAGAATCTGGAGGCTAGTCGCCGCGAGCTCGATCTCGCCGGTCGCCATCTTGGCGTTGTCTTGACCCGCAGGCCGTTTCCGCACGCGCCCTTCTACGCGGATGACGTATTCGCCGCGAAGCTCGTGCGCACGCTCCTGAGTCTCAGCGCCGGTCGGAATTTTCCCCGTCACTTCCGGATCAAACACCACCTGCGTGATCCCGTGGCGATCCCGAAGCGTGATGAACGTCAATCCGCCGAGATCTCGTCGCTTGGCCACCCATCCGCAAAGGTGAACCGTTTGGTCGAGGTGCTTTGAGCTGAGCTCGCCGCAAGTATGGGTACGGGTGATCGCGTTCATCACCTCGATTTAACCCGTTTTAATCCATGCTCGCAATGGTACCGTCACACCTTCATGCGACTGCGCGTGCTTTCCTACAACATCCACAAGGGCTTCCGTCTCGGCAACCGGGGCTACGTCCTGAAGCAGATCCGGGAGGCGATTCGATCGGTCAAAGCCGACGTGGTCTTTCTGCAGGAAGTGCATGGCCACGGTCTTGCGGACCATCCAGACCAGGCCCAGTTTGAATACCTGGCCGACACCCTGTGGCAACACTACGCCTACGGAAGGAACGCCGTTTACGAAGAAGGGGACCACGGGAATGCCATCTTGAGCCGCTTCCCCGTTTCGCGGTGGGAGAACATCGACCTTTCGACCAATCCCTTCGAAAAACGCGGCCTGCTCCACGCGGTTCTGGAGGTTCCTGATGCCCCCACCCCCCGCCTCCACGCCCTCTGCACGCACCTGAACCTCTGGGGATCGGGGCGCCAAAAACAGTGCGAGGCGATTCTGAAGTTCATTCATCAGACCATCCCATCGGACGAGCCGGTCCTGCTCTGCGGTGATTTCAATGATTGGCGCGGTCACCTCCCCTCCCGCCTCCGAGAACGAGTCGGACTCCAGGAGGTCTTTGAGGCCTGTCACGGGGCACCGGCTCGATCATTTCCGAGCTTCTTTCCCGTCCTCCGCCTGGACCGAATCCACGCCCGCGGCCTAGGGATTCATACCGCCACGGTTTGCCAAGGCGAACCGTGGTCCGGACTATCGGACCATCTAGGAGTGTTGGCTGATCTCGAGTGGAGTTCCACCAACGCGACTTAGCGCGACGGGGCGGAGGAGGACTCGATGAT
Organism: Bacteriovoracaceae bacterium; assembly: GCA_040377385.1. Taxonomy (GTDB): domain Bacteria; phylum Bdellovibrionota; class UBA1018; order UBA1018; family UBA1018; genus JBEIOW01. The sequence goes on from JBEIOW010000223.1 coordinate 4,066, forward strand.
CTCCTCGTTTGAGCGAGCGGAATCCTGAAGCTCCTCAAGCGAGTCTTCGAGGTCGATCTCCTCCTCATCCTGCATCAGACATCCCGGAGGGCCCGCCTGCTCACCGATCCGGACGTGAAAATGGTTCCGGTGGAACTTCACGTGCTGGACGTATTTTCGGACCTGCTGCCAGTAGGGGTCCGAGCCGTAAGACTTTTGAATCTTGGCGATGAGTCGGCGATCCAAGAAGACCTTCTGCACACAGACAAAAGGATTCTGAAAGATCCGCTTCAAGAGCCACCAATTGGCGACGACGTCAAACTCCTGATGAAAGCGCTCAGGCGACGGCTTCCCCGCTTTGACGACCAAGAACGCTAAATCCGCGTCTCGCCCGGAAGTATGCGAGGAGTGACCTCGCCGCCCTCCGCGGCCGGACATGCATCCCCCGCGCGGACCCGAGATGTCTCCCACC
>JBEIOW010000117.1:0-6478 GCA_040377385.1 Bacteriovoracaceae bacterium
CAAGCGGAAGAAGAGAACGAGTCTCTCAAGCAAGAGAACGCCGCTCTCCGCTTGGCGCTCGAGACCCGCGACTTCGAAGCGCGTTCGCGCTCGGCTGAAGAGAAGACCCAAGGATTTGCCAACCGCTTGGAGCGAGAAACCTGGGCGTACGTCGGTCGGACCGCGCAGGGGATTCAGTACGAGATCCCGCAGGCGCTTCAACCGGGCCAGCTTTATACGCTCGGCGTAGATTATTTTCGCGCAGGCGAAGACGAGAAGGCCGCTAAGATCTTTACCTTCCTTGCAGGTCTCGAGGACGGAGAATTCACCGGTCCGGATCATTTGATGCTGAACGGCGTGGTCTGGTATCGACTCGAAAACTACCGGATCTCGGACGCTTATTTTGAGAAGATTTTGGAACTCCCGACCGCGACGGATCGTCAGAAGGCGCAAACGCGAATCTGGCGAGCCGTGATCGCCGAGCGCAAAGGCGATCATCGCGGTTCCCAGAAGATGTTGAGCGAGCTGCTCGCGCGTCACCCCAAGGCCCCGGAAGTGGCTTGGGTGAACCCGCTCGTCAAGGCGAAGACCGAAACCAAGAAGGAGGGGGAGCGTGTTCCTGCCTCGCACGAAAAGCACTAAGCGCGCCCTCATTGCTGCGCTGAGCGCCTTGGCGTCGGCATCTGCCTTTGCGGCGGAGCCGGCGGCTCCTGCATCAGATCCCATTCTTTGCGGCACGCTCGAAAACGCACATGGCCAGGTGCAGATGTTCGATGCTTCGCGGACGCAGTCTTTGAGCGTTCTGCCCAAGACCGGCGTTCCCTGCGGCGCATGGCTATCGGTGGGTGCGGGTGATCAGAGCTGGGTGGTCTTCCGTCATCGTGACGGTTTCTCACTCCACGCTGCGGCCAATACGTTCATTCAAATTCCCGACAATAATCTCGACGGCAAGCGCGTGGGCGATGCTTTCGTTCTCTATCGCGGTGAGGCGCTGCTGCGCTCGCGTGGAGGAACGCCCGAGGCTCAGCTATTGACCGCGAACGCGCGCGTTCGCCTCAAGCAAGGCATGGCGCTCGTGATCTACGCGCCCCAAGAGGAAGAGACTCAGGTGATTTCGCTCGAGTCATCCGCCACGCTCGAGAACCGCTACCAGGCCGGCACCCAGGTGGCCGTCAAGGAAGGCGAGGCGAGTTCGCTTAACTTCAAACTCTTACGGGTTCAGCCCTCCCACCCACGTGCCGTGATGCTCGTGTCGCTGCGTGAAAAGCTTCATCGTTTTCCGATCGACGATCAGCTGCACAACGAGGCAATCGCGGCGGCTTACAAGCGTCAGGAGCGCAAGTTCGCTACGATTCTTACGGCGGCTCCCGCCGGCTCCAAGGCTCCGGCAGCCCCCGCGCCTAAATCTCCGGTCACCGAACCCAAGCGCGAACCGGCCTCCACAGTTAGCCGCTCGCCGGCAAGCGTGACGCCAAAGCGCGCGCGCGGCCCACAAAAGTTTCCCGCACTCGAGGGCGGTGAGTCTCAGGACTCAGAAACGCTCGAACGCCATCGCCTCTTGCAGGAGATGTCGAAGATCAAAGCCGAATAGGAATTCGGCGGTCTGTAGCAGTTTGATCTCAAGCCGCAAGGAGGGGCGAAGAGATGCAGTCATTCCCGAAGAAAACACGGCTCGTTCCCGCTCGCGTCACATTGGGCGTTTTCGCCTTCGCGTTGCTCGCGACGAGTCTCCTCCCGCGCAGCGTTTTTGCCGGTGACTGGGAGTTCTCCCTCGGCTTCTTCTATAACAAGAGCACTTATTCGGAGAGCTCCTACAGCTGGACGCGTCGCTGGGGCGCTTCGGTGGGCTATTATTTCTTTGCGCGCTCGCAAATCGAGTTCGCTTTCCAGGACAGCTTTACGCGTACCTATGTTGAAGGCTACGAGAACACGCAGTTCCGTGATCGGGTCTACAGCTTGAACTGGGTGCAGAGCTTTGCCGACAAGAACGCGACCTTCCAGCCCTACGTCAAGGGCGGGGTCGGACAGCTGAATCGCGACGCTGACGGAACCTACGCGGGTGGCGCTCGTCCCACTCAGCGGGTGGATTCGGTGACCGGTGTTCTGGGCGCGGGTTTTCGGTTCTACATTCTGAAGAACCTCGCCTTGCGGACCGAGGCCACGAGTTATCTCGAGGGTGGCGCGATCAGCAAATGGAGCGACAACTTCTCGTTGACGATCGGCGCTTCGGTTTACTTCTGATCGGGGTTACTCTGTTCTCTGCACGATGACACGATCTACTCGCACCCTTTCTCTTGGCATCGCCACCCTGCTTCTCGTCGCGGCGAGTGTGCCGCTCGTCGGCTGCGGAACGATGGGGGTGAATTACCTGGTTCAAGCCGGGCGCGGCCAACTCTCCCTCATGAATCGCTCCCGTCCCATCGCGGATGTTCTCAAAGATCCGCGCACATCGCTGAGCCTAGCGGCCCTCCTCAGCCGGATTCCCGAGATCAAGGCCTATGGCGAATCGCGCGGCTTGAAGCCCACTCCCAACTACGTCGATTACGTGGCACTGGATCGCGACGCGGTTTCCTACGTAGTGAGCGCCTCCGAGGAGCTTCGCTTCCAGCCGAAGATCTGGTCGTTCCCCATCGTTGGCTCCTTTACCTACGTAGGCTGGTTTGATCGCGGGGATGCTGAGGCTTACGCGGCTGAGCTCGCTAAGGAAGGCTGGGACGTAGACGTACGGGGCGCGCCTGCGTTTTCGACGCTAGGTTGGTTTAGAGATCCTGTCGTCTCCTCGATGATCGGAAGGGGGGCGAAGGCGGGCGGAAGTGAGGCTCGTGCACTCGGAGATCTAGCCGAGGTGCTCTTACACGAGTCGGTTCATACGACGCTTTATGTGCCGGGCCAGTCGACGTTCAACGAAAGTTTGGCGGATTTCGTGGCCGAGCAATTGACGCCGAGCTATCTCGCGACCGCTCAGGGGCCGGCATCCGCCGAGCTTCGGGTTTATGTAGAAGGTCTGCGTGGTTCAGAGCGAAGTGGGCAGTTTTTGAAGGAAACCTATGCGGAACTGAGCGCGGTCTATTCCGGAACTGATTCCGATGCGGTGAAGCGCGAGAAGAAGGCCAAGATCCTTGCCCGCGTTGATGCGCACTGGCAGGGACGCCGTCGTTGGACCAACGCCTCTTTGATTCAATACCGTACCTACGGAACCGGTAAGGCCGCGTTCCGTGGCCTCTGGGACGCTTGTGGTGGCGAACTCCGTAGGTTTCTCGCCGCACTCCAGCCCCTGGCCGACGGAACGCTTCCGGCGGGTCAGGGTTTTGCTCGCGCGCAGATGGATGAATTCGATCCTGTCGTCGAGAACTTGACGGCGCGGGGCTGTCCGAAGCCCTGACGGATTCCTGAACGGAATTCACGTAACCCTGAAACGCATTTCCTTTTCCTCGTGCGAGTCTCGGCTAAAATCAAACGATCGCCCAGGATGGGCGGTTACCGAGCAAGCCACGGTAAGTCCGAAAAAAGGAAGTTCAGCGATGGTCATACTCACGCGCGGTTTGGCGCGCCTTAAGATTAAATTTCCTCACAACGAAGAGCTGGCGGGAGTGATGCGCCGGGTGCTCGCCACCCTCGTGCTCGTGGGCACGGTGATGGCCTTCGTCTCGATTGGGCGTTTGTTCACGCCGACAAGAAATGAAGAAGGGCGCTCTCATCCCGAGAGCGCCCTTTCCAGAAACGATCATCCTTAGAAAAACTGAGTCTTCAGTCCTGCGAGGCTAGCTTAGAAGGTCGTGCCGTTCACTTCGACTTCGATCGAACCCGAGATCGTGTGGTTCTTGAAGACGGGGCGCAGCGGGCAGTAGTGGTTACAGCCGTACTGGTAGGCGTTGTACGCCCACGGGTAGGTGTAGCAACCCACGCAGTCGAAGTCGTAAGCCGGAGCCGAGATCTCGACTTTCACTGGACCGTGTCCGGGCGTGAGGCGCGAAGAGAAGTCGAGCGTCACGGAGCTTGGGGCGCCTTGGCAGAAGGCGCTGCCGCCGTTGACCGCGATGACGGGTGTCGTGATGGTCTGGTCGAGCACCTTCACGTTGAAGCGAGCGCAGCCGTATTGGGCGACGTAGCCGGTGCCGGCGACCGCGTAAGCAGCCGGGTGGGCGAGGACTTTTACGCGGAGACGGCTGTCGGTGGTGATGTCCGGGCTCGTCCATTTCTGAGCGACCGTATTGCCGCGGTCGCCGAGCATCGAGAACGAGAAAGTAATTGGCGGGTCGCCGATCGTACCCGAGCTGGAACCCGAGCTGGAGCCGGAAGACGAACCGGATCCGGAAGAGGAGCCACTGCCCGAGCTCGATCCACTGGATCCGCTACCGAAGTCCTCACCCGCAATTTGCTTTTTGGGAGTGTCGCCGCAGGCGGTGATCGCGACGGCCGCGATCAGCGTTAAGGCGACTTTCAGAGTATTCGCTTGGAAGGTTTTCATTTTCGTTTCCTCAGTTCTCTTTCTCTCTTGGAAGGTTCCCGTCTTCCTGTCGGGAGGATCTTCGGATAGTTCGTTTCACCCTTAGGTTTTGCATGGGCCGGGCCATCGCCAGGGGCCTCTAATTTCGACTTGAGCGGCTAAGGCCTTGTTTTTACGAGGTCTGAGCCTGACAGCTGTCTAAATCTTTTACACCACCTGTAGAGATCCAAGAGAGCTGGCCGATTACTCGTTTTCAGTATCGTCCGTGTAGATCGTCAGGTTGCCGTTCCAGGGATGGGTCGGGTGGACTTGGGCGTGCGGGCAACCCATCGAGAAATTGTAGCAAAAGTAGTCGTAGTTGGGCTGGCGCACCTTGATCACGACGCGCTCGCGGCAGGAAAGATCGCTCGCCGCGCAGGTTTTCGGGATCTGCGTGGAGAAGTCGAGCACCGAGCTCTCCTGGGCGCCGCCGCTCACGATTCCGTTGCTCAGCATTGGGGTGGCCTGCGATTGCTCGCCGACTTTGAGGTAAACGCCCAGCTTCGTATATTGCGGGGAAAAGCCGCTTCCGGAGACGAAATCATCTTGAACACCGGGAGCGAACTTGAAGCGGAGTTTTTTGCGCGCGTAAACCGTGACGGAAACTTCGGTGTATCCGACTCCGCGAACCGTCATTTCGATCGGTGGGATCTTGTCGGGTTCCGGCGTGCTCGTCGGGGTGGGCGTGGGCGTAGGTGTCGGCGTCGGGTCTGGGTTCGGGCTGCCGCAATTCTGCGAACAGAGCGGCGCGGAGCTGCGGAGGGCTTGGCGGCTGCTGGACTTGAGACCGCTCGGGGCGCTGCAGGCGCCAAGAAAGGCCGCACTGAGAATCGCCATCGCCGAAAATTTGAGTGTTTGAGTGGTTGAAGCTTTCATGTCCCTGTTTCCCCTTGTCTAGGGAGGAGCAAGTGCGGTGCCAGCTTGGGACCGCGAAAACGCTGCGGATTTTGGCTCCAATCGGACTCAAGGGGGTGGGTGTACGCGCGAATGACAGACACCTGTCTAAAGATTCAACAGGCGCAGGCTTCCCAGAAAGAGAACTCTGCTACACTGGAACTCGGATGGAAATGCGCTCAGAAGACCTCAAAGCCCTTACGCAAATTGGACAAGCTCTTTGGCCAGAACCGGCCAAGTCGACGCGGCTGACGGCCGAGACGCTCGCAGCGGTTTCTACGCTTTCCCTCGAGCCAGGGCTCGTGATCGAGCGGACCGGATTCGCGCTCTTGCAGCGCGCCGGCAAGGACGGGGTCGGTCCCGCAGCCAAGATTCAGCATTCTTTTTTTCGCCTCAATACGACCGAGCGGGTGGTCTTGGCGGCGCTTCATCTCTCGCGGTGGTCCTACGAGCGTATTGGACGACTGATTGGCCGCAACGCCGACGAAGTAGCGGAGATCGCTTGGGCCGCGCGGCTGGAGCTTGTGGCGGGTACTGAGGGCGGGATTCATATTCCTCACCCGGTCGGTTCCGGCAGGGGTGGGCAGCATAGCGACGCGGACTGCCCGGACTACCATCCTCGCCGGCCGTGGACGCAGACCTTTCTCGATAACGAGATCAGCGCTGCGGATCGGCTTTTTCTGCAGAACCATTTGCTCGCCTGCAAGGCGTGCCGAAATGCGCTTCAGTCCGCGCGTCGTTTTTTCTATGCAGCGGAGATCCGCGTTCCAGCTCCTCGAGAGGAGCACTCTCAGGTCGAGACGCTGGAGCGAACGATGAAACGAGTAGGCCAGTCGCGAGATCCACTCGCGATGGGCGTCGGCGAGAGCGTGCTCGTTTTCTTGTCGCGCAAGGAAGTGATCTGGGTATTGCTCGGATTCGGCGCGTTGCTAGCCTTCTTGACCAAAAAATAAATCAGCGAGCTGAATCAGCGATCGCGCTCCGGTGGCATGTAGCGCAGGTTGAATCCTGAATCCACGCTGACCTGGAAAGTCCAAGTCATCCGGACTTCTCCATTTCCGTTGAGCAGATCTCGTGGAGGATTCGGAAATCTTCCTACCCGTTGCCAAGACCGAATCA
>JBEIOW010000025.1:0-11127 GCA_040377385.1 Bacteriovoracaceae bacterium
ACCGACGAGCCCCTTCACCGTGCCGGGTGGGAACGGAACGCACCCCGAACCCATCCGGCCTGGTATTCCCCTCCCCATCTAAAGAACATTTCATTCCGATTTAATTTGAGCTTTAGCCCCTGCGCTTATTCTGAAATTGCGCGGAAAAGACTTCTTCGCACGGTGAGTACGACCCGTTTCCCCAGGAAGGAGGACTCATGACGAATTTAGCGGAACCTTCGATCGTTTCTAGATTTGCTTACTTTCTCTATCCGACGCTCATCTCTTTGGTCCTCATCTTGGGCTGGGCGTTCAGCGACTCGCAGAACTTAAAGGAGTTGGAAGCGCGGCGGGGCCTTAGCGCCGCATCACAGCCAACCACCGAGCCCTACCAGCAGCCTTAGACCGGAGAGGTGACTTATGACGAAAGGACCTTATCAACTCGCATTGGATCCTAGGGCCGTTCCATCCGCCCATTTAGCGCACGGACTGCGTAAAAGCCTCCACGTCTGGATTCGGCGCAAGCAGACGCTCGACTTCCTCTCGAAGCGAATCGCCTACCGTCTCTTCGTCGCACCCGCGCGGGAAGGCGTCGGAGCGGTTTGCCGAATCGTCGTTCGTTTCGGCGACCGATTCTGGAAAGCGGAAGGCCGAGGGGAATCCGTCAGTCGCGCATTCAAACGTGCGCTCGATGACCTACGGCCCTCGGAAGTGGAAACCTCAGTCGTTCCGCCGCGGGCGTAGCGGGCCGATTCGCCATTCACCGTGGAGCGGAGGATCCTCATACCCCTCAGCTAGGTGGCAGCTGCGGGCAAGACCCCGCATCTCCACCGAATCCCGGATTCCCTGCCAGGTGTCGTCGCGGAAGACGGCGACGTCCGCGCAACCCTGGCGGAGGAGTTTTCGATCGGGAAACTTCGTCGCGTATTTTCGGCCGGCTACCCAGGTGCCGCCACGTTCCTCCGAAATCACCCGCGCTTCAGGCGCGATCTCACTCAGCGCGCGCCGAGCGTCTTCGTTCGCGCTGGCTTCGCGTGCGAAGTCGCGCATCTGATTCCAGGGATCCTGCGCGAGCAGATAGACGCCCACGAAAACCCAAGGGGCGATCCAACGCGGGCGACGCGCCAATACGATCAGCGTGAGCACGACAAGCACCGGCCACACTTCCAGCACGTAGTGCGATCCTGTCCTCCGCAGGTTGGGCCAGGTCGATAGGAACGCGGAAAAAAACGAGGGCGCGATCGCAAGCGTGAGTCCTCGCCAGCCTTTCGTGAGCGGAAAAAGAAAAACGAGAGGAAACAACGGTAACGCTAGCCAGTACAGATAGGTCACGAGCTCTCGCGCGCCAATCTCGCGAATCACACGCAGTGGATCGCCCAGAACGGTTGCGACGAATCCCGCCACTCCGCCCCCTGAATAGTAGGAATAATAGAGCGCGAGGAAATCATGGCCCGGGGGCCGCGGCAGTGAATGGTAGTAGAGAAAAGTTCCGAGAAGAATCCCCGCCCACGCAATGCTGCCGAGGCTGCGAAACTCCATTCCGGCACGCCAATCGCGATAAGCCCAGTAAGCAAAAAAACCGGCGATATTGAGAAGGTAGATTTCTTTAGTGCCCGCCGCGATGAGCAGCATCACGAGGACAAAGAGGCGGCGGCGAAGTTCGCGTTCAATCGTCATCCAGCCGCAAAGCGCCCAAGACATCGCGAGAAACCCGATCGAGTTCTCGTGAAAGCCCCAACGTAAGTTCGCCCAGACACTTTGAAAGGTGACACCGAAGATCAGCGCACCTGCCGCCAGTCGCCCGCGCGCTTCGGGCGCCAGTCCCGGCATGCGCTCCGCGAGGCGCACCCAAGCCGCGACGCCGCCAAAAAGAAGGAACGGCTGCAGGATCCCGAGCGCCAGCGGTGAGCGGCCCAATAGGTCGAAGAAAGGCGCTAACAGCGCGAGCGACGGCGAGAAATGATCGCTGAGAAAGTTCCCGTTGCCATAATTGAGCGTCGACCAAAAACCCTCTCCGCTCACCATCGACCAAAGCACCTGGTGAAAAATGCCCACGTCGAAAATCGTGAAACGGAGCGCCAAAGTCTGGAACGCTCCCAACAAGACCGCCCAACCAGCCACCGCCGCCAAGAGGGCCCAGCGCCAGACCGACCGCTCGACGAGGACTTTCCAGACCGTCTGTCCCAAAGTGACGAGAAGACTTCTCTCCCGGAGCGGAGGCGCAAAAAACAAGATGCCGAAAAGAACCCACGCCAAGCGCCGGAAATCGCTCGGACTTATCTCTACCGGCCAACGCTCCACTCCACCGCCTAGCCAAAGAGCCAAGCTACTCATCGAAAGGAGGTCGAGAAAGCGAGTGAGGACGAGCAACATGGGGCGTCCAACGTGTCAAAACGAAGGCCTTACCGTCAAGCACGACGCAGTAAGCCAGGAATCGTCCATTGACTCGATGCGTGACTTTTTTCTGGTGCGACTTCGGCAGCTTACCTTGAACAAAGACCCCCGAATTTATAGAACTCTTTGTACAATCAGTGAAACTGACTCAGGACCAAAAGCCGTATCATCTCCCCTGAGATTCCCCGAGGCCGCCTTGCTGAAGCATAGCTATTTGAAGAGTTCGAACGCCGACTACATCGACCAAGTTTTTCAACGGTATTTGGAGAATCCAGATTCCGTCGACGAGAGCTGGCGCTATTTTTTCGAAGGGATCGAATTCGGTTACGAGATCGCACCCCCCGTCCAGGAACCGTTGGAAAACGGGCAGGAAACCTCCGCCGCGGTGTCTGCCGGCGCGAGTACTGATGGCGCAGCCGAGCTGCGAGTTGCTGAACTCATCCTCGCCTACCGTGAACGAGGTCACCTGCTCGCCAAGACCAATCCTCTGAAAGATCCGCCCTCTTCGCTCCCTGAGTTGGAGCTGACTCGTTACGGCCTCTCTGCCGCGGATCTGCAGCGCACTTTTTCCGCCGGCCGTCTGGTCGGCCTCGGCAGTGCGAAGCTCGCCGACATTCTCTCGGTCCTCCAGCAAACTTACTGTGGCTCCATCGGCACTGAGATCATGCACATCCAGAACGTGGAAGCTCGCACCTGGCTTCTGCAACGCCTGGAAGGCACGCGCAATCGTGACAAACTCGATTCCGAAACCCAAAAGCACATCCTGAAACGCCTCACGGAAGTCGAAGTTTTCGAACGCTTCCTGCACACGCGCTACGTCGCAGCCAAACGCTTCTCGGTCGAAGGCGGAGACGCGGTCATGCCCGCGCTCGACTCCATGATCGAACACGGCGCCAACCATGGCGTCGAAGAGTTTGTCATTGGCATGGCCCACCGTGGCCGACTGAACGTGCTTCACAATCTCTTCGGCAAGAAAGCCGAAGCGATGTTCACCGAGTTTGAGGCCAACTACAAAGTCGACTACTCGCACGGTGAAGGCGACGTGAAGTACCACAAGGGCTACTCCACCGACCTCACCCTACGCACGGGCAAACGCGTCCACCTCTCACTCGGTAACAATCCGAGCCACCTCGAGTTCATCAACCCGGTGATCGAAGGTATGGCGCGCGCCAAGCAGGCGATGCGCGGCGACGAAGATCGCAGCAAGGTTGTCCCCATTCTCATTCACGGGGATGCCGCGTTTGCCGGTCAGGGCGTCTGCTACGAGACTCTGAACCTTTCGCAGCTCCACGGCTACCGCACGGGCGGCACGATGCACGTCGTGATCAACAACCAGGTCGGCTTCACCACGAGCCCCGAAGAAGGCCGCTCGACGACCTACTGCACGGATCTGGCGAAGATGCTCGACTCCCCCATCCTGCACGTCAACGGCGACGACGCCGAAGCGGTGACCTGGGCATCGCGCGTGCTGCTTGAGTTCCGTCAGAAATTCAAAGCGGACGCTTTTCTCGACATCGTCTGTTACCGAAAATACGGCCACAACGAAGGCGATGAGCCTTCGTTCACGCAGCCACTTCTCTACAAGAAGATCAAGACCCACCCGTCACCGCGCGAAGTCTACGCGGCCAAGCTCGTCGCTGGTCAGGTCGTGACCGAAACCGAAGCCCAGGAGATCATCGATCGTCTCACGGCGATCTACATGGCGGCGCAAGCGTCGGCGAAGGCCGAGGCGCAGTACGAGCATGCCTCGACGTATCAGTCGGCGTGGAAGGGCTATCGCGATCCGAAGCCGGAAGATCATTTCCTGCCGGTGTCGACGACGGTCGAGGAAGCGCGCCTCAAGGACATCGCTGAGAAGATCAATACGATCCCGAAGGAGTTTCACCTCCACCCCAAGCTCCAACGCTTCTTCGATGAACGACTCAAAGTCGTGCGCGAAGGAACGAGCATCGACTGGGGCACGGGCGAGGCTCTCGCTTACGCGAGCCTCGTCGCCGAAGGACACCCGGTCCGACTTTCCGGACAGGACGCGGGTCGGGGCACGTTCACTCACCGGCAGTCTCTTCTGAGTGACTTCGAATCCGGCGAGCGCTTTGCACCCATCAACGCCGTGTCGGACGGAAAAGCTCGCTACGAAGCGTGGAACTCGCATCTTTCCGAAACCGGCGTCATGGCGTTCGAATACGGCTACTCGATCACGGATCCACGCGCGCTCGTGCTGTGGGAAGCGCAGTTCGGCGATTTCGCCAACGGCGCACAGGTGATGATCGACCAGTTCATCGCGACCGGTGAGTCGAAGTGGCAACGCTCGAACGGACTCGTCCTTCTCTTGCCGCACGGTTACGAGGGCCAAGGCCCCGAGCACTCCAGCGCTCGGCTTGAGCGATTCCTCCAGCTCAGTGGCAAGTTCAACCAGATCGTCGCCAACTACACGACGCCGGCCAACTTCTTCCACGCTCTTCGCCGCCAGGTGAAGCGCGATTTCCGCCGTCCGCTCGTGATCATGACGCCGAAAAGCCTGCTCCGTCACAAAGACGCCGTCTCGACGCTCGCGGACTTCACGCAGATCGGCTACCAGGAGTGCATCGATGATCCGCGGATGCAGGATGCGGCGACCGCGCAGAAGGTGAAGCGCGTTCTCCTGTGCAGCGGCAAGGTCTACTATGATCTGAGCGCCGAGCGCGAGACTCGCAAGCGCGAGGACATCGCTCTCGTCCGCGTCGAACAGCTTTACCCGTGGCCGGGCCAGCGCCTGGCGCAGATCCTGAACCGCTACGCCGGGGCGAAAGACCTCGTCTGGGTTCAGGAAGAGCCGCGGAACATGGGCGCCTGGAGTTTCGTTTTCAACATCTGGATGGGAGGGTTCGAACTCTTCCAAAACCAGGTGCAGGGCCGAGGCATTCGCTACGTGGGTCGCGAGGTCTGCTCGTCTCCCGCGGTAGGATCGATCAAGCTCCACCAGCTGGAGCAAAAAGCGCTGCTCGATCAAGCTTTCGGTGAATAGTTTTCTTAGAGAGTCAGATTTGGAGAATCAGAGATGAAACAGAACGTCGTCGCCCCGTCCGTCGGTGAGTCCATCACGGAAGTCAGCATCCTGAAGTGGAACAAGCAAAGCGGCCAGGCCGTGAAGGTCGGTGAAGTCATCGTCGAGATCGAATCCGACAAAGCCACCGTCGAAGTGGTCGCCGAGCAAAACGGCGTGCTCGAGATTCAGAAGCAACCCGGAGAGAGAATCCCCATCGGCGCGGTCATCGCGACGATCGACTCGGAAGGCAAAGCCTCCGTGGCTGCTCCGGCCGCGGGCGCAACCCCGCCCGCAAAAGCTCCGACCAACGCCTCTCCAACGCCACCTCCCGCCTCTCCCGCGATGGCGGCGCGCTCGACTTCCGGTGGACCGAGTGTGGGCGTCACTGCCGGTCCTTCGGCACGCAAAGGTCTCGCCGACGCGGGCTTGCAAGCCACCGACGTCGCGGGCACCGGCAAAGACGGCCGCGTGACCAAGGGCGACATCCTCAATCATCAAAATGGCGCCGGCGCCACCAGCGCGGGCGCGCCTCGTCCGAGGATGCCGCAACCTAAAATGGTCGATAAGCCCGGAGATCGTCGCGTCCCCATGTCGATGCTGCGCCAAAAGATCGCCGAGCGCCTCGTCAACGCCCAACACACGGCTGCCATTCTCACGACCTTCAACGAGTGCGACATGAGCGCGGTCAACGCGCTCCGGAACGAGCACAAGGAGAAGTTCAAAGCCAAGCACGCGGTGCCGCTCAGCTACATGAGCTTCTTCACGCGCGCGTGCGTGGAAGCGCTCAAAGTCGTGCCCGAAGTGAACGCCATGATCGACGGACGCGACACGATCTACCACGACTACGTGGACATGGGCATCGCCGTGGGCACGGATCGCGGACTCGTGGTGCCAGTCATCCGCAGTGCGCACGAGATGGGCTTCGTCGAGATCGAGAAGTCGATCGCGGCGGTCGCCGCCAAAGCGCGCGACGGAAAACTTTCGATCGCCCAGCTCAACGGTGGAACGTTCACCATCACCAATGGTGGAACGTACGGCTCCTTGATGTCGACGCCGATCCTGAACGCTCCCCAGAGCGGAATTCTCGGCATGCACAAGATCATGGACCGTCCCGTCGTCGTGAACGGCAAGATCGAGGCGCGCCCGATGATGTACCTGGCGCTCTCCTACGATCACCGCCTCATTGATGGCAAAGGCGCGGTCACGTTCTTGGTCGCGGTGAAGGACTTCATCGAGCATCCCGAAAAGCTCGGTCTGAACTACTAGCGGAATTCGTTTACACGATCCAAACGCATGGGCCCTATGCGACCTGTAAACAGAACCGGATAACCTTGCGCGAAACAAATTGCGCATTGCGTCATAAATCCCGTATTCTTGACTCACTGAAAAAAAACCTTTCAAGGAGTCTTGTTTATGAAAGCGTCTTTCGCCCTTCTCGGATCTTGCGCGCTTCTCTTTCTGTCAACGGTCGCTAACGCCACCGTCGACGTCGTACAAAAATACGCCATTCCCCAGCAGCACAGCTCGTCCGATGCGACTGACGAAGGCCCAAACGTGTGCCTGAAGCCCTCTTCCTTCGACTCCGAGGTGGGGATGCCGTTCTTCAATATGATGATCGCTGTTTTTCAGCCCAGCTTTCAGCTCTCGGTAGGCTCCACGACTTACGGTCCCGTGAACGGCGCACTCACCGCGAAAAATGTCCCGAATCTCGCTAAGGCCTACTACGACGCGAATCTTCTCTCGAGCAAGTCCATCCGGTTCGGCTGGGACGCGGAAGAGGTTTTCGGAGAAGAACTGGTGAACGGTACGCTAGTCAAAACCTACGAAACATCCGTTGAGCTCGACATGAGCTACGTGACTCAGCAGAGCGGTCCCTCGGCGGAAGCTCGCCAAAACGTGGTCAACCTCGCCAAGCTCGCGATCGTTTCGATCATGGAGAGTTCAAAGCTAACTGTGTCGAGAACGCCAAAAATCCGCATTTTGGTCAAAGGTCTGCCGAAACAAGACGGCCTCGTCGGTGCGAAAGTTCCAGCGTCTCCACAGTCGCCTTACACGCCGACCAGCCCACTCCTGACTCAATTCAAAAAAGAAACGCTGCGCCCGGGTTGCCAGTCGATCTGAGCTAGGCTTCGTTCTCATAAAACCAACGCGCGAATCGGGAAATCTGCCCCGGTTCGCGCGTTTGCTTTTTGCATCCTCTTCCGGAAACCACACGGAGATTGCCACTGGCACCCGTGATCGCTAGATTTGAACATTCAACCGGAGGTCCTCATGAAACTCTGCACCGCTTTGATTCCACTCGCCGCTTCGATGAGCCTTTTTGTTCCCGTCTCGGGCTTCTCCGCAACACTCGCCGAGCTGAACGCGCTGAAAGGCACCTACACCCTCGCGCCTCTCCCCTACGCGTTTGATGCCCTCGAATCCGTCGTTGATGCGGAGACGATGAAGATCCATCACGGTAAACACCACCAGGCTTACGTCGACAATCTCAACAAGGCCGTGAGCGAAGCCAAAGACGCCAAAGCGCTGAAAGCGATGCCGCTTAAATCACTCCTCGAGACGATCTCGCAGCGCGGGGATGCGATCCGCAACAACGCCGGCGGACACTGGAACCACACCTTCTTCTGGTCCGTGATGACACCGGATGCGGAAAATCAAAAGCTGCCCGCTCGCCTGGAAAAGGAGTTACGCTCGAAGTTCGGCACGATTGAAAAGTTCAAGGAAGCCTTCGAAAAGAAGGGCACGTCGCAGTTTGGATCCGGCTGGGTCTGGTTGATTCGGAACTCCGCCGGTCAGCTGGAGATCACGGGAACTCCCAACCAAGACAATCCCCTCATGGACGTCGCTAGCGTTAAAGGAACCCCCATCCTCGGCGCTGACATCTGGGAACACGCCTACTATCTGAAGTATCAAAACCAGCGCGCCGCCTACTTGAAGAGCTTCTGGAAGGTCGTGAACTGGAAACAAGTGGACCAGTACGATCAAGAAGCCCACTCAGCTAACAGGTAAAGGTCCCCTATGGACGACCCAATCCGTTCTGACTTGTCGCTGAGCGGGCTCCAGGAATAGCGTGCATCCATGACTCTCAGAATCTGGGTTTGGCTCGTAGTCCCCTTCCTCGCGACGGGCTGTGAGAACGCCTTGAACTGCCAGATCTTCGGCGACAACGTGCGTGGGCGAATCACCTTCGCTCCCGGGATCGCCGTGAGGAGCGGCGTTCCGCTTCGGGTGGAATGGTCCAAGGACAGCTTCGCGACTCCGCAGCGTGGATCAGGCGATGTCAACGACCAGGGATTGCTCTGGGTGCCCTACAGTCTTTGCGCCGACGATGGTGCCGATCTTCAGTTCCGCGCCTATCAGGATTTCGATGGCGATGGACAACTCGATGCCGGCGAACCCTCGGGTCGCTACGATCTCACCGCAGATGGCAACGCCGTCTACATCACGAAAACTCTGCCCAACAGTACGGACTCCAAATGGGAGACGCTCAACGGTATCGACATTGCGGTGGATACGCCGTGACGCTCTTGAAGACGTTCGCCCTGATTTTAGGCACATTGCCATTTGGCGCTTCCTCCGCAAACGCCGCCGACGTCCGCTTCCGGGGCAACGCAGAAGTAGGGTCTTGGTTCAGCAGCTTCGAGCAATCCGATGGGAGCCGATCGATGAAGCAACCGTCGTACCTGGCTCCGGCACTCCAGTTCGGGCTCGGGATCGGGGTCGATCGGTTCTTTGTCGAACACACCTTCGTGTTTCACTTGCCGCAGCACCTTTTTCGCGAGGGTGGCACTCGACCACGCGACGCCGTTTACTTCAGCTTTCTCGGCGCGCAAGTCGGCGCGCGAATCCCCGTTCTCCCGCTGGAGGCCTCCCTGGGTTTAGAAAAAGGGAACTACCGCTTCTCGTCCGGAAGCGGCACTCGTTACGGCGGCCTCACGTTGAAGCTAGGGGTCGCCTGGCTCTTCCCGGCGGAATGGGTCGCGCTCAAAGCGGAGTACCGGCGAATGTCCCTGGGCTCAGACGATGCGGGCCCGCTCCCCGAGGGCCTTGGCGGAACCGTGACGAGCGGCTTCCTGGGGGTTTCTTTCGGGTTCCGTTAAAGATTCCGACCGCGCAGAGCCGCGATCCCATTGATTTCCATGCCCCAAAAAAGCTACGTTCTGGGGCATATGACCCAACCTCAAGCTTTCGATCTCATCGTCATTGGCGGCGGACCTGCCGGATACGTCGCCGCCATCCGCGCCGCCCAGCTCGGCTTCAATACGGTCTGCATCGAGAAGCGAAACGCGCTCGGGGGCACCTGCTTGAACGTCGGCTGCATCCCCTCCAAGGCGCTCCTCGAGTCGAGTGAGCACTACAAGCAGGTCAAAGATAAGTTTTCTAAGCACGGCATCGTTGTCGGCGACGTGAAGCTCGACCTCGGCACGATGATGAAGCGCAAAGACACGGTCGTCAAAGGACTCACCCAAGGCATCGCCGGACTCTTTAAAAAACACAAGATCACCTGGGCGCTTGGACACGGCACCTTGAAGGGCGCGCAAGGCGAACTGAAAACCGTAGAAGTCACTGGCGAGAGCGGTACGCAAACCTTCACCGCACCTCGAGTCCTGCTCGCCACCGGTAGCGAGCCGGTCGAGCGTCCCTTCCTGAAATTCGACGGCAAGGACGTCGTCAGTTCGACCGAAGCGCTGGAGTTCACCGAAGTACCCAAGCATCTCGTCGTGATCGGCGGCGGTGTCATCGGCGTTGAAATGGGTTCGGTCTGGTCGCGTCTCGGCTCTAAGGTCACCGTGATCGAATTCGCTGAGCGGATTTGCACGGGCTTTGATCTTCAGTGCGCAAACGAGCTCCAGAAGCTGCTCACGCGCCAGGGCATCGAATTCCGCCTGAATACGAAGTGCACGGGCGCGAAGAAGAGCGGCAACACCTGGATCGTCGAGGCCGAGAGCCGCACGGATGGTTCTAAATTCTCGCTCGAGTGCGACAAAGTCCTCGTCTCGACCGGACGTCGCCCTTACACGGCAAAGCTTGGACTCGAGAGCGTGGGCCTCGCCACTGACAAATTCGGTCGCGTCGAGATCGACGGACAATTCCAGACCAAAGTCCCCGGCATCTACGCCATCGGCGATCTCGTCGATGGTCCGATGCTCGCCCACAAAGCTGAAGAAGAAGGCGTCGCGGCGGTGGAGATCATGGCCGGACAACACGGTCACGTGAATTACGGCGCCATCCCCGGAGTCGTGTACACGCACCCTGAACTCGCAGCGGTCGGCCTGACGGAAGAAGACTGCAAAGCGAAGAATCTCGATTACAAAGTCGGGACGTTTCCCTTCATCGCCAACGGCCGCGCCAAAGCCATGGACGACATCGATGGTTTCGTAAAAATCATCGCCGACAAAAAAACCGATCGCTTGCTCGGCATGCACATTGTCGGCCCACGCGCCGGCGACCTGATCGTCGAAGGCGTTTCCGTGCTTGAGTACGGTGGCTCGGCAGAAGACATCGCCCGCTCTTCGCACGCGCATCCTTCCTTGCCCGAAGTGGTGAAGGAAGCGGCTCTCGCTGTGGATAAGCGCCAGCTTCATTTATAGAAAAATGGTGGATACCATTTTTCTATAAATGCTGTTTCTGGCGATGGCGCGGACCATCGCGGAAAAAGGTGCATAACCTTTTTCTATAAATGGTGGTTCTGGCGATGGCGCGGGCCATCGCGGAAACGTGGTGGATCC
>JBEIOW010000310.1:0-3576 GCA_040377385.1 Bacteriovoracaceae bacterium
CATTCAGTGCGCAAGCGAAGCTCCCGTAGGCGGCGTTAGCTTCGTGCTCGCCTTGGGCTACCAGGGCGGCAATACGCTGTTTGTGGCCAGCCCTACGATTTATCCGGGCACTGAAGAAAGCGACGTGATGGCGATCACGCGCGAAGACGCGGAAGCGAATCGCGTGAAGTGGTCTGGCTCCGATGGCCTCTTTGCCTACGAAGTGAGCTATGCGCGCGAGTTCGACGGGAAGCCTTCGTTCCAGGTTCCGATCAAGATGACGGTCGTGAACGTGAAGGACGCCGAAGACAAGCTCGCCGTCTCCGCTCATTGCTTTAGTGTGATCCGAGCAGACTGACGACCAGAAAATGAAAAGGCCCGGAAGCGCTGCTGGCTCCGGGCCTTGAAAATTCTAAGCCGCTCGCTTTCGGCTACCTTGATCTCGCGAGGCTTGCTGGCCTGGCGGCGCCCGGCCATCCTCATTCTTGCCACTCTGGCCCTTCCCTCCCTGAATCAAGCGAAGCCCCGGAGACTTCTTCGACCGAAGCTCCTCAATCTTCTCCTGTTCGAGGACATGGAAATAAGCATCTTCAACCGAATAACCAGTAGCCCTTCGGGCCAGCTGCAACGTTCTACTCATACCTCAGAGTTTATCAATTTAACGCGTTGCATCA
This sequence comes from Bacteriovoracaceae bacterium, assembly GCA_040377385.1. Taxonomy (GTDB): domain Bacteria; phylum Bdellovibrionota; class UBA1018; order UBA1018; family UBA1018; genus JBEIOW01. The sequence continues at coordinate 654 of JBEIOW010000310.1, forward strand.
ACTAATTTCGCATGCGGTTTGAACTGCGCGTAATCCCTTCGAACTTTTCTCGGCCGAGCTGACCTAGGTCCGCGCCGACATGGACCGCCGCATGCGCCAGGCCCGGTAGCGACTCGTGCGCGGCACGAAGTAGAAAACGGCCGCGATGGCCAGCAGACTGAAAAACACGATCTTGAACTGTTTGAATGAGGCGAGGATTTCTTCGCCAAAATGGGCGACCAGGAAAACCTGCGTCGGAACCGAAAGCAATGCGGCCATCCCGTCGACCAGCAAGAATCTCCAGAAGGGGATGCCGAGCCAACCACAGGCCAAGTGTCCCGGAAACCGAATCCCGGGCGTGAAGCGGAAAACGCCCGGCATCCAAAAGCCATGTCGCCGCGTCCACTTCTCCACCTTCGCCATGGCCTGAGGCGAAACGAGCTTCTGAAAACGCGGCCACTTACGAATACGGTCTCCGCCGAACTTTCCGATGCAGTAAACCAAGATGTCGCTGCCAAGCACCGCGACAAAACAAACGATCGCAAGCGTCGTCGCTCGAACCGGCTCTGCTCCCGACTCAGGCGGCGGAAACGCCTGAGGGTTCGAGGCCAGGTAGGCGAGCAAACCCGCGCTCACGAGCGTGAACTCCTCAGGAATCGGCAAACCGAAGCTACTCGCGGTGAGAAGCACGATGATCGCCGTGTACACGATCCACGGTTCGTACGCGTACTGGGTCATCCATTGAAGGAGAGCAGCTTGATCCATGAGTCTCTAGAATAGCGGAAAGTCCCGAGCTCCGGGATGCGGATCGGGCAAAAAATCCTCCTGCCGAAGCGCGTTCGTCAAACCGGCGACACCCAAGGCAGAACACGGTTGAATCCGCCCCCACCCCGTCCTACAACCAAGAGGGTCTCAAACCGCAGTCCCGAAGCGAAAGGAACTCTCCCATGGCCGCCCCCTTCGAACTCCCCAAGCTCCCCTACTCCGACGACGCTCTGGCACCGACGATCTCCCCTGAGACGATCAGCTTCCATTATGCCAAACACCATCAGACTTACGTCACGAACCTCAACAACCTCGTGAAGGACACTCCCTTCGCCGCCATGACGCTCGAGCAGATCATCGTCGAGTCGCGCGGCAAGGACGCGCACAAAGGCATTTTCAATAACTCCGCTCAGGTCTGGAACCACACCTTCTACTGGAACTCCCTGAACCCGAAAGCCACGAAGCCCGGCGCGCAGCTCCTCGGCATGATTGAGAAGAGCTGGGGTTCGCTCGACGAATTCAAAAAGAAATTTGCCGCGGCCGCCGTCGCTCAATTCGCGAGCGGCTGGGCCTGGCTCGTCGTGAAGAACGGCAACCTCGAGATCACCACCACGAGCAACGCCGAAACCCCGCTCGGCACGGGCGCGACCCCGCTCCTGACCATCGACGTCTGGGAGCACGCGTACTACATCGACTTCCGCAACAAGCGCCCCGACTACTGCGGCGCCTTGATCGACAAGCTGCTCAACTGGGAGTTTGCGGAAAAGAATCTCGCAGCGGCGAAGTAATCGCTCCGCTCAAGAAATGCGAAAGCGGCTCAGGGAAACCTGGGCCGCTTTTTTTGCGCCTACTGCGCCGAAGGCGGAGGCTTCGGCGGCTAGTCCTCGAGGGGGTTCGTTTGAACTTTCTCCCCGAATTCCAGAGCCGTCGCGGCACCACTCTCACCTGACGGGACTGCTCGAGGTGGGATTTTGGAGCAGCTTCCCCCGACCTAACCTGATGTCGCTGCGACCGAATCTCGAATCCGCTCCAAACCTTCTTCCCGCGGAACCTTACTTGCTCCTGTGGTGATCCATTCAGAACCCCTTTAGGAGTACCTTCATCATGAATTTGTCTCACTTAGTCAGCGTCTTGCTTGCCCTCGGCGGAGGGATGACTTCCGTCGCTCACGCCGCTCCGCCCGACGAGCGGCCCGTCGCAACCTTTGTCCGCGCTCCCGAACATGGGCAGCTCGACCTCGAAGCCGTACTGAGCCGCAACGAGTACCGTACGGTCGAGCGCACCGAGCAATACACCGAGAATGTGCCCTACGAGATTCAGGTCCCCTATTCTCATGCGGTGACCGAAACCTTGCCAGAATACCAATGTCGTCCCGGCCCGAACGGCCAAAACCAATGCGAGACGATCTGGGTCACGCGCACGCGGAACGAAACCCGCTATCGCACGGAAACCCGTTACCGTCCCGAGACCCGCACGCGCACCGTACTTGCCCGAGTCTTCGAACGGCAGTGGGGCACACCGGTTCGCGTCGTTTTCCCCGCTGAAAGCATTCTCCTCGACGGTGAACGAGAGCGCGTGTCGCTTCAGCTGACGGGAAGCGCCGCCGACCCGCGTGCGGAGGTGCGGGTGGAAAGCGAGATCTTCTCTTACGCGGTCACCTCACAGTCCCGGCAGGCGGGGGAATGGCGAATCGAACTCCGTTCCGCTCCTCGCTGGTCCTCCGAAGAGCTCGGCGCAAAGTCGATTTCCGTCCAAGGCATAGTGACGCTGCCGTCGGGAGCCCGCGCGCTGCGCTTGGATGACCGCGGAATGCTGGGTCGGCTGATTACGGATCGCCAAATCACCTTGATCGATGCCGCAACCGGCGCTGAGCTGCAGCGGACGCGCCAATCTCCCGCCGATCGAAATCCACGCATCGACCTTCTGCTGAATCCTTCCGTCCCTACGGACCGGGACGTGATCGTCCGTATCGATACTTCGCGAACGGGGACTTCCGTTCAAAATGGATCCATCTCGTTCACGACCCAAACCCGTCTCTACGCGCAACTGGATGCGTCTCCCTTCAACGATCCAAAAGCGGTTCTCGTGATGGCAATCCAGGGAGTAGGGACGGATGCCCGCCTGGTTTTACGCGATGACTCGCCAGCGTTGCCCGAGGTCAAGACCACCTACCTCGTGG
>JBEIOW010000184.1:0-5073 GCA_040377385.1 Bacteriovoracaceae bacterium
GAACAGGGTTTGACTCTGACGGCGCTTCACGACGGAAGACTCCTTCTTCTCCTCTGCTTTTCGACTTCGGGGGGTAGGACTTGAGGTGAAGCTCGCGGACCGCTTCGGTTTTTCCTCAGTTTCGAGGTATTTTTTGCCGATCTGGATCGTGGATGAGTTCACGAGTAAGAATTTTCGTCATTTTGATGGCATGTGTGACGGCCAAAACCGGTCTGAGCGGATGTGCGTCGACGGCAGTGGAGTCCGACGCCCTAAGTGCCCTGGATGACGCCGGCGCGGATGCAAATCCACCGGCACCGCACCCCGTTGGGTCGACGCTGGCGGACATCCATGCCTTGTTTGCCGGAGCAGGCGCGCCCCGCTTGGCTGAGGCTTGCGGTATCGAGTCGGAATATGAGTCCCTCAAGGCTCAAACCTCCTCAAAGGAGGAGCGTCAACTCGGGATGCGCGAGCTCGTGAGGCGAAATCCTGACGCCGCCCATTGGTGTTTCTACGCCCGGTTCCTCCGTCTCGAAGAAGAGCTTCGCCAGGCGAGGTTTATCGATGAGAAGCAAAAGATCGTGATTGGCGCGTTTAGTTTCCTAGCCCCGCTCGCGAAGGCACTTCAACACGCTCGGCAAGATACGCGTTACGTGGCCTGGGCGGCGGAACGTTATCGGACTCTGAACGAGATCGTATTCTATCGAAAGCTGGAGGTACTCCCCGCGGCGGATGTTCGCGCGCCCGCTTCCGATTCTGCTTCGTCGACCGTCCTCCGGAAATACGGCTTGGAGCAAGCAACCTCGGCGCAGGTGGCTCCGCCCACTGTCCCGGTTCTTGAAACGGCTCCGGCAATCGAGGATGAGGGCCCTCGCGTGCCCGCTTCGGCCGAGTCAGAAGATCCGTTCACCCGTGAGCTCGATCTACTGGATCTGGAATAGACGCGGTATTCGCGTCTTGAGTTTTCGCGCGTTCCATCTTAGCCCTGTGGTGTGAGTCCTCGCGCCGCTGCTTCTGCTTCTGATTGGGTGACCAAACTCCTCGCGGGCGACCGCTTGGCGCTCGCTCGCGTGATCACCAAGTTGGAGAATCGCGATGCGGACGCCTCGGCCTTGGTGAAAGGCCTCTACGCGCATACCGGGAAGGCGCAGACGCTTGGCATCACGGGTCCGCCAGGCGCGGGTAAATCCACGTTGGTGAATCAGCTCGCGCTTTCGCTGCGAAAAAGCGGCAAAAAAGTCGCCATTGTATGCGTCGATCCATCCAGCCCGTTCACCGGAGGCGCTTTGCTGGGCGATCGGATCCGGATGCAGGGTTTGCAGGGTGATCCCGGTGTTTATATCCGTTCGCTCGGGACACGCGGCAAGCAGGGCGGGCTTTCGCACGCGAGCCAGGAAGTTCTGCTTGCCTTGGACGCGGCGGGTTTTGACGTGATTTTGCTGGAAACTGCAGGCGTCGGCCAGACGGAGCTCGATGTGCTGCGGGTCGCGCAGTCCGTCTTGGTGGTGCTCGTGCCCGAGAGTGGCGACGGGATTCAGGTTCTGAAAGCGGGCTTGATGGAGATCGCGGATCTCTTCGTCGTCAATAAGTGCGACCGCCCCGAGGCAGAGCGTTTGGTGAACGAGCTAGAGACGTTGCCTAGCCTCACGCTCTCGAAGGCCGCGCCCGATGCTTGGAAAACTCCGATCCTACGCACTCAAGCCGTGAGCGGTGTTGGGATCAGTGAAGTGCTGAAAGCCTTTGAGGCGCATCAGGCGCACCTGACCCAAAGTGGACTTCGTCTCAAGAAGTCGGATGCGTTCCTTCAAAACGAAGTGCTTTCGATTCTGGTTGAGCGTCTTCACCAGAGTGTGGCCGACGCTTTTTTGACGTCTTCAGGTCAGGATCTTCTGCGAGAGCTGAGGAGCCGGAGCACGGATCCTTACTCTGCTGCGGATATCCTCAGCGGACTGTCCTGAGTAGTGGACTGGAAAATCTCTCTTTTGGCGCGTTAATTCACCTCTCAGACCCGGCGGACAGCTATGGGTGAGTGGGTGGTCTTCAGCCTTATTTTAAATAATCCATATTTAAAGCAATGAAGTAATGCATCGCGTTATTAAGCACTGATCCTCTGATCGGAGCGAGCGCAATACCGGACAAAATCGCTATCAAGTTTTCTAGTAGTTGACCGAAATGCTCTATGTAGGGTGAGTCATTCGGGGGAAGGTCTCCCGCGTGGCAAGCTCGGCAGGGGTACAGCAAATTCCTGCCACAACTGATGAATGAACTCGGCAAGGCCTCCTTGCCACGTGGGGAAACTCGCGTCTTCCGAAGGTCTCGTCTCGCGACGAGGTTGAGGGATTCGTACAGTTCGCTCCGCGCGGGAAGAGTCATGCCTGGTGGAGGAATGTATGGGTCTACGTGTAGGTACGAATACTCAATCTATTGCAGCTCAGCGTCATTTGGGCGCCAGTAACGCCGCTCAAAAAGCTTCGATGGAAAAGCTCGCTTCCGGTTCCCGGATCGTGCGCGCCGCGGATGATGCCGCGGGCCTCGCGATCTCGGAAAAGATGCGCGCTGACATCCGTTCGTTGCGCCAAGCGACGCGGAACGCGAACGACGGAATCTCGCTCATTCAGACGGCCGAAGGCTCGATGAATGAGATGCAGAACATCCTCATCCGCTTCCGTGAACTCTCGATCCAAGGCGCTTCTGACACCATCGGCGATACTGAGCGTCAGTTCATCGATAAAGAAGTTCAGCAGCTGAAAGGCGAAGTCGACCGCATCGCGCAGTCGACCGAGTACAACGGCCGCAAACTCCTCACCGGTGAAGGCGAATCTCTCGACGTTCAGGTCGGCCTGAAGAACGATCCGATGGCGGACCGTTTCTCCTTCGACGTGCAAGCGATCAAGAGCACCGTGGAAGCCCTCGGTCTCGGCGATGTCAGCACGATCTCGAAAGAGTCTTCGCGCAACAACCTCGACGTCGTTGACTCCGCGATCAGCAAGCTCGCTCAGAACCGCTCCGAAATGGGCGCGCTCCAGAACCGCTTGCAGTCGACGGTGAACAACAACCAGGTCTATGACGAAAACCTGTCTGCTGCCCGCAGCCGGATTTACGACATCGACATGGCGTCGGAAACTGCTGAGCTGACCAAGCAAAGCATCCTGACCCAAGCAGGTACGTCGGTCCTCAGCCAAGCCAATCAGAGCCCTTCTCTCGCTCTGAAACTCATCTGATCCTGGCCGGGGCGAAAGCCCCGGCGGCCCGAGTGAACTCTCGGGCAGGCTTGGATGAAGACTCTAGGCCTTGGATTAGGTGGTTTTAAAAATACCCACCGCCGGAATCGGGGGAGAGGACACCACTCTCCCCCGGACGGTCAAAAATAATCCAATGCGATATCAATGGCTTATCTTGAATTGTTAATATCTGACTACTTTACTTAAGTATTTTTCTATTACGCCGATCAGTGATGTGTCAGCAGGGGGGAATTCGAATGAATCCCCCTGAGCGCTGAACACGTCTGCCTGTGTTTCTTGCTGTGACATGAGGCATTTCAGATCGCCTAAGGTCCACTCACTCAGACGTTGAAAAACTCGGCCTAAGTTCTCCTCGTGAGGGGGGTATTTAGGATGAACACTGGCTACGCCTGATAATGACGCAATGCGTCAAGCGGGGCGTAGACTGCACGGGACGTAAGAGGGAACGATCATGGGCTTAAGAATCGGCACGAACATGGCTTCTATGGCTGCTAACCGCGTTTTGAGCGGCTCTTCGGACGAGCTCGCCAAATCGATGCAGCGGTTGGCTTCGGGTAATCGAATTACTCAAGCGGGAGATGACGCCGCGGGACTCTCCATCAGCGAGAGCCTGCGCACGCAGATCCGCTCGATGGGGCAAGCCGAGCGCAACGCGCAGGACGGCATCTCCTTTGTCCAAGTCGCCGAGGGCGGCTTGAACGAGATCGGCAATATGCTGATCCGGATGCGCGAGCTTGCGGTACAAGCCGCTTCCGATACGGTCGGAGACAAGGAGCGCGGCTTCATCGATCAGGAAATTCAGCAGCTGAAGTCGGAGGTGGACCGAATCGCCAATACGACGGCATTCAACGGCACCGCGCTGCTGAACGGTGAAGCTCCCCGCGAGCTCTCGTTCCAAGTCGGGATCAATAAAGCCGATGACGGCAGCGACCAGCTCGTCTTCAACCCGAACGAGTATAACGTGAGGACGGGTGAGCTCGGCATCGAAGGTCTTACCTACAACTCTACGAGTGATGCTCGGGACGCCATGGATCAAGTCGACCAGGCGATCGGCAAGGTGTTCGATGCGCGCGCGCGTCTCGGCGCTTACCAAAACAAGCTCCACGCTACGGCGAACAACCTCGCTATCGGCAAAGAGAACTTGGCGGCCGCCCGTTCGCGAATCTCCGACACGGATATCGCAGCGGAAACTTCGGAGTTCACTCGTCGCCAGATCCTCCAGTCGGCCGGTATCGCGGTGCTCGCGCAAGCGAACAGCGCGCCGATGCAGGCGATGAAGCTCCTCTAAGTCCGACTCTGTCTAGCCTCAGCGCCCACCTAAGCGCTAGCCCAACCCGGGGCGGTCACTCCATGCCGTTCCGGGTCCCTTAAGCTGCCCCCGCAAGAGTGCCGAGCTCTTGTGGGGGCTTTTTTTTGGTGAAGCTGTCAAGAATTTGACGATTGCGGCCTTCGCCTCAAGTGGGCGCTCAAGCGGACCGAAAAGTAGCTGTGGAGGAACCGTGAAGGTTCATAAGATTTCTGATTTCCAACGCTTCGAGCCCAGCAAGGTCCGCGAGAAAGACGCGGCCGGGGGCGAGTCGCGTCGTGAGAACTCCCAGCGCGATTCACGTCGCGATAAAGAGAACTCCGGCGATGAGCCCAAGGCGACGTATCGCGACGTTGAGCGCGCAGTTTCGGATTTTGGAGGCGAGTCGCACGGGCTCGTCGCATCCACGGAGAATAGCGGGCCAGGCCTGAAAGTGGTCCTTCGGGACGGTTCGGGAGCAGTCGTGCGGCAGTTCACGGGCGAGGAGTTCGTCCGACTTCGCGAGGCCGCCCAGGAAGGTGCTCCGAATCGGGGCCGCCTGCTGGA
>JBEIOW010000086.1:0-7271 GCA_040377385.1 Bacteriovoracaceae bacterium
CCCTCGATCGTATTATTGGTCGTGAAGTGAACAAACCGCGCCCCCGCATCCAACGCCAGCGCCTTCGGCAAATGAGCGAACCTCGCGCTCTCGGTGTTCCCCGCGATCCGAGCTTGCCCGAAGAGTGAAGCCTCCTTGATCGCACGGCCTGACCACTCGCCGGTGTGAACGAAATCAGCAGACTGACCGGCTTCCAGAAAGTTCATCGGCAACATCGCGAACTGTAGACTCGCGCCGCCGCCAAGAAAAAGCGCCGTGTAGTCGTTCGGGGAGAGCCCCAATAAACGCACCAAGCGCTCCCGCGCTTCGAAGTGAATCTTCTCGTACTCCGGTCCCCGGTGACTGACTTCGAGGATCGACATCCCGGAGCCCGCGATTTCCAGCACGCCCCGCGACGCTTCTTCCAGAACGGACGGGGGAAGGGTCGCAGGTCCTGAACTGAAGTTGAAAACGCGTTCCATCATCCAAGACTAACGAGGAGTCAGGTGGGCATAAAGGCATAAAGTGTGGGGGCATGAAGAGCTGGAGGCAGGTAGGCAGGTCGGCAGGGAGGGGCGAAAGCGTGTGACTTGCCTGTCTGCCTACATGCCTTCTCCACCGCATGCCTCCGAACTCTTTGCCTCTTTGGCTACCTGACTTCCGTTCAGACGCCGATTCCACCGAGATCCGTGCCCGTGCCAGTTCCAGTACCGGTACCCGTACCCGTTCCAGTATCAGTCGCCGTTCCGGTGCCTGTTCCCGTGCCGGTTCCGGTTCCAGTGCCTGTCTCAGTCGCCGTGCCAGTACCAGTGCCGGTACCCGTTCCCGTTCCGCCGCCGCCTCCGCAAGAGCGGGCTTCGACTTGGAGTTCGACGAGCGCCTCCGGAATTCCAGAGCGGGTCGCGAGTTCATCCACGCGGAACGCGACCTCACGCACGATCGGGCAACGACCCGCCGGGGTCGGAAACCGCGAGATATCCGTCTCCACGAAACACTCCACGCGCGTCTCATCCGTCGGCACCACGAGCACACCGGGCTCAGGATCGACCGTGCGGTCTTGCGCTTCGATGGTGAGCTGCAGCTGGAAAGGAAGCGTGCGACGAATCAGCGTCGCCAGCGCGTCGGCCAACACACGAGTCGGATCGCTTCCGTCCGGAGCACCGAGCACCCTCCCGTTGGAAGTCATCAGAAGAACGGCAGGAGATCCGGGAGCGATCTCACCGTCGCGGTCTGTTCGGCCGTCGCCATTGAGATCCAAGCCCGGAGCTTTCACGACGGCGCCGCTCGAAAGTGCGAGATATCCTAGATCCAGCGCGCTGCCCGAGGCACCGGATCCTGGCACCGCAACCACCGTTCCCTCGGGATCGCCCGAGCAGGGCCAGCCGCCGAGGCAAGGGATCGCGCCCGACTTTCTGCCTACGCCAATGAAGAGGACGCCTTTTTCCTTCAAACTCAGCGCGAGCTGCGCCAGGCCCGGTGCGCCCGTTGGCAGCGGGCTGCGCTTGTCGGGAGCATCGGTGATCGCGAGGACGACTTTGATCCGCTTCGGATCAGCGCTCCACTCCAAGTCAGGATCGGAAAAATAGGGCGAAAGGCCCTTTCCCTCGACGGTTCCACGAAGCGCCGTCGACAGCGATTCCGGACCGTCGCCACCGCCGGATGCGCTCAGCGCGAGCAATGCCGTGCGAACGCTTTCGGTGTTCGCCGTGAGGGGAATTTCTAATTTGAACGGGAAATCGCCGGGCGATCCGCCTCGGTTAGCGAAGTCCCGGTACTGAACCAGGCCCAACCGAAGATCGGGCGTGATTTGCTTCAAATTCAAAGCGAACTGCCGAACGTTACTCACCATCGCGTCGATGTAGGGACGCATCGAACCAGTCGTATCGAACAAAATCACGAGATCGATCGCCGGCACGTAGACCGGCGCCTCGAGCGGATCCTTGAAGCGAGGGTCTACGCACACCTTCACGCGCGCGCATTGATCTTCACGAAGTTGGAGTAACCGATATCCGCTCGCATTCAGGATGGCCGGGACAGCGGGAGCCGCCGCGCAGCTGGGACCGGGATCAGGGATCGCCGACCACTCTGGCGGCGCGAGCTGAAGCTCCTTTGTTTCGATCTCGGGCAGATTACACGCCGAGAGAAATGCCACTGAGGTGGTCAGGAGGGGCAGGACCGAAGGAACGAGGTAAAGACTCTTCCGGTTTCCCATAATATTAATATTATTTCACATAGTTAAATTATGTCAATAATTTGACAGGTACCTGAAACTCCTCAAAAATTCTCATCCAATTCGGGGATCCGGCTGAAAGCGATCCGAAGGGGTGCGGCTTTTTCACTCTTCTCACCCTCTACCCGAGCCTGGTGCTGACTTCCAAAGTAGACCGTACCCGATCCAAACTTCGCGTTCAGACGATCCACCGAGCGCGATACTCCGAGGCGGCGAGGATCTTCGAAGAACGACGGCGTATGGAATCCATCCGCCACCAAATTCCCTAAAATCACCCCAACCTGAACCGGCATCCCCTGGTCTCGCGGACAGGTCGCAAAAAGCGTCTTGGCGAGTTCTAAAAAGGTGAACGTATCCTGGGTCTCGAATTCTCCCATGCCCGCCGACCAATCTCCTCCACCCCAGCCTTTCTTCTCTCTCTTTTCTCCCGCGAAGCGCGCAAAGACCTCCACGCGCTTCGCCCAGAGCTCGTCGCGACGCAGGCGATAGGCCGCCTTAATCACGAGCTTCTGCAGAACTTTCCACGAACCTTCCCAATTCCGAAATTCCGGCGCGAGCACGTGCGAGTGACTGATCGAATGGCGTTTTGTCTCCTGCTCGTACGTCTCCTCGCCTCGAAGCCAATCGTGGAAGCGCTCCCCGCCGACGCCGCCCCAAATTTCGCGCAGCTCTTCGCGGCTCTTCTGTAACAAACTCGGTGTGGAGATGATCCCGCGCCGCATGAGCCGATGCTCCATCTTTGCGCCAATCCCAGGAAAATCCCGCAATTTGAGCGAAAGCAGCTTGTGCGGTAAATCGGCGAGCGTGATCACCGTCAGGCCATTGGGTTTTTGCATATCGCTCGCCACTTTGGCGAGATAGCGATTCGGCGCAAGCCCGATCGAGGAGGTGAGACACTCTCCTACGTTCTGCTCAATCGCACGCTTCAGTTCCTGCGCCAGCTGCGAGGCGCGCTCGACCTTCCGTTCCGTCCCTAAAAGTTTGAACGCCATCTCGTCGACTGAAAGCACGGAGTCGACCGGAAGCACTTTGCCGACCGCTTCAATGATCTCGTGATGAAAGCGAATATAGTGCTCGTGCTCGCCTTCGATGAGGATCAAGCCCGGACACATCCGGCGAGCTTCCCCGACCAGGGTGCCCGTCTTGATGCCGAAGCGCTTGGCCTCGTAAGATGCGGCGATCACGCAGGTCGAATCCGTTTTCATCGGCACGACGGCGATCGGCTTTCCGCGAAGGCGCGGATTCATCTGTTGTTCGCAGGAAGCGAAGTAGGAATTGAGATCAAGGAAAAGCCACCGCACCTGGTGGGCGGCATCAATAGGCACAGAGCGCGACGTCATCGGATGAATCCTCCTCCAGTGACGCGACCCCCCCTTGCTTCCTTAAGTAGCCTGAACCCTGTTTTTCGCCAAGGACCGGTGCGTTCAGAACGCCCTCCAGAAAAGGAAGAATACCCCCTTCCGGATCCCGGCCGACCAACCGAGCAGGCGGTAACTTGTTAATATTGTAGAATTTTTCCATAACTCTTTTAACTTACTAAATTAGTCGTCTATTGTGGTTGTTTTACGAATGAAAAAAATATATGGTACCGATCCGAAGCTGGTCTTTCTTTCCGCTCGGATGTTCCGAGCCATGAAGAAAGTCCCTGGAGTTTAAGACCATGCAGTACTCGCCCGGATCTGAAACTCAGTCCTCCACGGTCGTCCCACGGCCGGATTCCACCAAGCCTGTCGCGCAGTTGAAGCTCTTGAACGAGCTGTCCACTCGCCTCCAGAGCTTGCTCGAGTCAGAGAATATTTTTCAGGAAGTCGTGAACCTGCTCCAGAGCCGGTTCAATCCTTACAGCGTCCATATCTGGAGCGTCGCCTCCGATCAGACCGCCAAGCTCGAAGCCCAAACGGGCGCTTACCGGAATCACCTCAAGCTCGGCCACACGCTGCGCGCGGGAGAAGGTATCATCGGCGCCGTCGTTCGCAGCCGGAAGAGTCACCTCGCCAACGACGTTTCGCGAGACGCGGACTTCACGAACCTTTCTGCCCCAGTCAACACCCGTGCTCAGCTCTCCGTTGCCGTGATCAAGGACCGAGAGCTCCTCGCCGTCCTCACCATCGAAAGCGACCAGAAGGACTCGTTTGACGAGAACGACGTGATCACGCTCGAGTCCGTTGCGTCCCAGATCGCTGTCGCGCTCGCCAACCAGCGCCTCTACTCCGAAGCCAAAACCTTCTCCAAGCGCCTGCAGGAAGCTGTTGAGGAAAAAACCCTCGAACTCCGGCGCGCGCAAGAGCGCATTCTCGAGCAACAAAAGCTCCTGCAGCGCGAGAACAAGGTCCTCAAGACGCTCGTCAAGCAGGACGGCAGCATGATGATGGACATCATCGGCAATTCGCCCGCGCTGCAATCGACGCTCACCATGGTCGACAAGATTGCGCCCACCACCGCTACCGTCTTGATTCAGGGCGAGAGCGGGACCGGCAAAGAACTCATCGCCCGCCGCCTCCATATCAAAGGTGACCGCGCACTCGAGGCCTACGTCACGGTGAACTGCGGCGCCCTTCAGGAGTCTCTCCTTGAGAGCGAACTCTTCGGCCATGAGAAAGGCTCCTTCACGGGTGCCGTTCAACAGAAAATGGGTCTCTGTGAGACGGCCGACGGTGGAACACTCTTCCTCGACGAGATTGGCGAGCTCTCCCTGGGCATCCAGGCTAAGCTTCTGCGCTTCCTCCAAGAGGGCGAATTCTATCGGATCGGCGGCAAGAAACCGATCCGCGTCGATGTACGCGTCCTCAGCGCGACCAATCGCGATCTCGAACAAGAGGTCAAAAGCGGACGCTTCCGGGAAGATCTCTTCTACCGCTTGAACACGATCACCCTTCGGATGCCGCCTTTACGGAAACGCAAAGAAGACATCCCGGCACTCGTGGAATTCTTCCTCAGAAGTTCGCGCTTTGGTGGCGCAGGCCAGCAAGTTCGACGCATCGGACCACGTGTGATGGACGCCCTGCAAAATTACGACTGGCCCGGCAACATCCGCGAGCTCCAGAACACGATCGAAAGGCTCAAAATCCTTGCGGAAAATAACGAAATCAAGCTAGAGGACATCCCATTCGGTATTCGTGTTCCGAAGGTTCGGACCGATGGACCGGAGCTGTCCGTGGAGATGCCGCTCGACGAGGTGGAGAAAAACCACATTCTCCGTACGTTGGCGTATCATCAGGGCAACAAGACGAAGACGGCGCAGAGCTTGGGCATCACGATCAAGACGCTCTACAACAAGCTCCACCGTTACGGGATTTTGAAACCCGCTGAAGTCAGCGCGCCTGTCGCGCAGCTGACCGAACCGGGTCTCGAGTAAGTAAGAAGGAACGAAAGACCATGGCCCCACGCAAAGCCGCCCCAAAAGCCGATCCAAAAGCCTCCGCGAAAGTGGCCGATAAAAAAGGCGCCAAACCGGCTAAACCCGGCAAAGCTCCGAAGGCCGAAACCCTGAAAGCGGACAAGAAGGGCCCGAAAGCTTCGGCCAAAGACGAGAAGGCCGACAAGAAGACCGAAGCCCTCGCTGCGGCAGCGGGCGGTGAAGAAGGCGGCGACGGCGAAGAGTTCGACGAAGACGCTGAAGAAGCTTCCAGCGGTGGTGGCGGCGGAGGCGGAAACGCGGCGGCGCTTGCGGCAGCCAGCGGCGGAGAAATCTCCGGCTCCTTCAAGAATTTCCGGCATCACCCGGACATGGAAAACTTCTACCGCTTCATCTACGAGAACGACCTTCGCCACGAAGCACTGACGATCATCGATGAAGTCCTGGTCGACAAGGCCGCCAAGCGCGCCGCCAAAGGCAAAGGCGCCGAGAAGCACTCCAACTGAGTCAGCGTTTCCGTACTTTTCTAAGCGCGGGAACTAAACTCGTGAGCAGAAGGGCGATCATCTCTGGATCCCTCAAGACGCGCGCGACGTCTTGAGCGAGCGTCTGACGATCCACCTGTTTTCCCGAACGATAATAAGCCACTGCGGCGAATCCCAACGCCGCCGTGATCTTACGCGCGCCTAAGGCCGCAACCGTCGCGTCCACTAAGTAGCCCGCCAACGTCCCGGCCCCCGGGATGAACTTGAGGACAAACGAAGCCGTCTTAGCGCTGGCAAACCACGCGACAGAAACCAGCACCACGCTTTTGAAGAGATCCGCGGCCAACGCCCGCGCATCGCCGAGCGTAATGACTTCGCCTTCGGCCAGCGCGATCTCCCGAATCATTCGGGCCCAAACCGCCGTCGTGGCAGCGATGTCCACGCCGGGAACAGGAATGGCGATCATGGCGCCGGTCGCTAGATTCGAATACTGCCGAATGATCTTTAAGACGCGGTCGTCGGGCGTAGCCATCCCTCCAGAATGCCACAAACTGGCCCCGCACAGTGTCCTCCGTTGGGCTGCAGGCCTTTAGAATCATTCGCAAAGCTCCTTCTCTCCAGCGGCATCCAGACAGAATCTATGGGCGTCCTTCATGTTCTTCAGCAAATTCACCCCGTTGCTTCCCCCTCGAGGACACTGAAAGGGGCCAGTTGGCAGGGTTTTCCCTTGCTGCACAGCATCGTCGTTCGATAAGACTCGTTACCGGGCGATGAAAAAGACTTATCTCCTCACTCCCGGTCCCACTCCCCTCCCTCCGGAAGTCACGGCCGCCCTCGCACAGCCGCTCCTGCATCACCGCACCCCCGAATTCGAAAAAATCTTCCGCGAAATCCAAACGGGCCTGAAGGCTTTGTTTCAGACCCAGCAGACCGTCCTCACGCTAACGGCGGCCGGCACCGGGGCGATGGATGCCGCTATCGCAAACGTCTTCCGTCGAGATGACACGGTCATTACGGTCAACGGCGGCAAGTTTGGTGAGCGTTGGACGAAAATCGCGCGCGCCTATGGCCTAAGGCCCGTAGAAATTCTTCTCGAACGTGGGGAGACGCTCGAACTCCATCGCCTCGAACAAACGATCCGAGCAAATCCGAGCGCCAAGGCAGTGCTCTTTCAGGCCTCGGAAACTTCAACGGGAGTTCGGCTTCCGGTTCAGGAAATCAC
>JBEIOW010000365.1:0-3099 GCA_040377385.1 Bacteriovoracaceae bacterium
CCCTGCTGAAAATAATAGCTGTACTGCTTTCGAAGTGCGCTGCGCTGCGCATGAAACTCGAGCGGAACCTCCACGACCTTGAGGACACGAATGGACGGGGGCAAGCGAGCATTGAGCGCTTTCAGTAGAATCCCGCAGTCCCATGCCTTGTCTCGAATTACAAAATGAGCGACTTGGCCAAGAGCGTGGACGCCAGAATCGGTGCGACCGCTCCCCACCACCGAAACGGCTTCATCCGTGATGATACTGCGAAGGGCATCCTGCACGACTCCCTGGATGCTCGGGTTGCCCTCGGCGGCCGACCCATACTGCTTCTGCCAACCGCAGAAGAGGGATCCGTCGTAAGACAAGCGCAGAGCGTACTTCCTCATGCGACCTCAATACTCGTAGGTCATGCCGAGACTCACCACCGAACGATCGAACGAAATGAGTCCTGACGCGGTGGTGAGTTTCGAATAGTCGATCGTGAGATAGAACTTCTTGATCCCGTAATCCGCGTAGAGATCCCAAGCGAGCTCCTTGAAGAGTCGATCGACTTCCAAGTTAATGCCGCCGCTGAAGAGGATGCCCGTCGAATACCCGGTCTTACTCCCTTTGTTATCGTCGCGATACTCTCCGTACGCCGTCAGCGTCGGAGCCACCATCGCGTAGGGTCGAATGATCCGCGGCAAGTTAAACCGGTAGATCAGCCCCACCGAGACAGGAATCGTGATGAAGCGGAGGTTCGTTCTGGAGTCGAGCGTGAAATCACTCCCACCAAACGGGTTCGCGAGCGATCCTGCGACCGCCGATGGAAATCTCCCCTTGCCCATCGCGTAGGAAACCGTACCAGAACCAATGAGACCGAAATTTCCAAACCACTCGCTGTGGAAGGGTTGGTATTCCCAGAAAAAGCTTAATTCGGGTGTGTATCCTGTCTTGTAGTAATCGCTGAAGTTACCGTTGGCTGAGCCCGTCTCGCCCGTGATCGAAAACGTCCTCGATGCGCTGACGCGAAAACCGAAGGCGTGATGAATATCGCCGAGCCGCTTCTGCTGGAGTTCAGAGCGATTTTGCATCACCGCTTCGATCGCCCCACCGGGAGGCTTAGGCTCCAATCGAGAACGGATGCCGTCGCTATATCCCTCAGAACTCTCGTTCTGCCCGCGCTTCGGGTCAGATTCCCGCAAGCGATCCGTATAGTTCTGCGAAGGATCCTCAACCCACCCGGGCTGCGCTTCCTGCTTTTTTCGAATGGACTGGATATAAGGATCTGGCTCGCCAGACTCCGCCGCTGGCGCAACGTTCTTTTCCGGCGGCATCGTCTGCTTCAAGAGATCAATATAAGGCTGATTGGATTCCTCCGCGAAGGAGACCGGAGAGAAAACCAGTGTAGTGGCGACGAGCGCGATCCAGTTCTTCATGCGCTGGATGCCCCACCCAATCGCCGTACGAACAGGAGAGCCGCTCCCAACACCCATACAAGTGCCAATGCGAATGCCAACCCAGGTTGAATGAAGACAAACGCTAACGCCTGGAGCGGCATCAACAGGACCAGCACCGGCAATCGGTACTCCGGATGACGAATCAGCCAACGTGCGGCGTCGGGTGACCAACCATAATAGGCCTCAACGAACGCTCGACCCAACGTCGAACGTACAAGGATCCGATCGCGAAATTCCCGCAGAACATGCACGCCCCAAGCTTCTGAGTCGCGGTATGCCGCCGTTGCGATGAAGCACTTGCTTTGGCTGAGAAACCCCTCAATAGGAAAAGCACGAACTCCGCTGGCGCTGCACGGAAACTGATCCCCTACTGCGCCTTCCTTCTCCGCGAAAGCTCCCGCGTGATCCCGAAAACCGAAAGCGAGCTCGTAAGGGTGATCCGCGCTGAGGTCCGAGTTGGTGAAGCCCGGCATCTTGGGGGAGCCCGAAAAGTCGCTCGCGACCACTAAGGCATTGCTGCGAAAACCCGTGGGCATACTCACTAACGCATTCGGATTGGCGACGGAGACCAGAGTAGTAAAACTTGTATCCGATCGAGCGTAATCGGCACTTGAGAAAACTGAAGGATTGAGCAGGAGTTCAGAGTCCCCCGGAAAATAAACATCGGCAGCTGCTGCCGGGCATCCTCCGGCATGAAAACCGGCGCCTGCTTGAACGCGGACTAAGAAATCCCCACGCTCGGACTCTTCAGTGCTCGTCGTATCCCCAACCGAGGACGTGTCGGCTGCCAGATTGACGAAGCCGCGGAAATTAAAGATCGTCGGCGTACCTGCGCTCGTCAGCGTCCCCCGCTTAGGAGGCTTAACGCTTCCGTCGGCCATACAGTAGGTCGGGAGCGCCGCCCCTCCGGACTGCGCGACGATGCTTCCGCAGACATCTTTCAAGTAAACACCGATCCGATTGGGCTGCGTCTCCGAATACTTCGCGGCAAAATAATCGTTCGGCGTGGAGTCTCCGTTGAACAAGTTGCAAAGACTGGTATCGCAAGGAACGCCATTCACCGTCGCGATCGGAACTGTGTAGAAGGTGCTCGCGCCATCCGAGGCCTGGAGAGTGAAGACGACGAGTTGAGTGCCGGTGGGCGTAAAAACTCGTTCAGAAACCACTTCAAACTCAACCAAACCATCCGTCGAAGGGGCTGCCGCTGTCGCGTCGAGATCTAGGAGTTTGAATCCCGCCGAAGTGTCGACCAAAGTCGGCCCGCAGGTCGTGCCGGTGCCGTCACAATCGTCGGTCGCGTAGGAAACGGCGACCCGGTTGGTCCCAATCGAGATAAAACTATGTCCACCCACTCCCGCAACCCCGATCGGATCAGCGAAGGCGATCAGCGGCGCAATCAACGCACTGGCCAACCCCCAGAGAAGTCCGATCATCACTCGATTCCGTCTCGATACCATCGGCGGGCGCTCCTTCGGTCAGGCGAGACCGGTTGATCCGGCAAGCAATACTTCCGCGATCTGCACGGCGTTCAACGCCGCGCCCTTCCTGAGATTGTCCGAGACGACCCAGAAATTCAACCCATGCTCCAAGCTTGCATCTCGCCGCAGACGGCCGACGAAGACCGCGTCACGATGCGCCGCCGTCAGCCCCGTCGGATAATCGCCAACTTCCGGCG
>JBEIOW010000497.1:0-2206 GCA_040377385.1 Bacteriovoracaceae bacterium
GGACCTGGACTCGATCCGAAAAGAAAAGAACGTCGCACCGCACGTCGACTGGACGGTCGCGAGCTGGGCGATCCTTACGCGGCTTAAGAAGCCGAACTCGATCAACTACCCGCCCAACGTCAGCTCGCTCGTCTCCAATCTGAGCCCGCTCGAAAAAGCCAAGCTCTACGACAAGGGCGAGATGCCGATTGCGATCTCACCCGAAGACCGCAAGCTCCTGCGCGCGAACTTCAAGAAGCTTCGCGAGGAGTACATCAACATCCCGTACTACGAGGGCCGCCTGGGGGCATCGGCGCGCGAGATGCGTTCGCTGCTCTTCAATGCCGCGCAGAACGCCGAGTTCAAATCCCTCACACCGCTCGCGGTGATGCGGGAGCTTGAGGAGTTCGTCAAACGCGTCACGGAGTATGAGTTCCTCAAGCAGGACGTGAAGGACGGCTACCACGACGCATCGGACTTCATCACCGTCGTGCGGAACGAATACACGAACATCATCGACCGCGAGGTGCGCGAGTCGATCGGTCTCTACGATCCGGGCCAGTGGGAAGACTTCCTGCGCAAGTACGTCGCGCAGATCTCGCTCGCGCTCAAGAAAGAGAAGCAGAAGAACCCGATCACCGGCCGCATGGAAGATCCCGACTTCGCGATGATCGCGGAGTTTGAGAAGATCGTGGATGCACCGACTGACGCCTCCGCCCGAGAACTCTTCCGCCAGAACATCATCACTCAGGTCGGCGCCTGGTCGCTGGATCACCTCAATGAGCCGGTGGTGTACAAAAAAGTATTCCCCGACTTCTGGCTTAAGATCGAGAAGCACTACTACGAGTCGCAAAAGACGGTGCTCGAGAAGATGCACAACGCGCTTCTCCTGTATGAACGCGAAGGCGCGGTCCCGACCGCCACCGACGAAGGCGCGCAGCTCGCCCGCACGACGCTCGACAACCTCATCAGCCGCCACGGGTACTCCGAGGACTCGGCGCGCGAGGTGATCACGTTCCTCATGCGGAGCCGGTATCGCTAAGCTTTTTTTTCTCAGTTTTCTGCTTCTCTCGCACGTCGAGGCTTCGTACGCCCAGTCGCTTTGCCGAGTGGGAGAAGAAGTCTTTGCGATGTTCCCGCGTCGGGATTTGACGGACCCGATGCCGGCATCCACCCGAGACGATCCCGCGCTCAAATACGACGGGTACTCGCGCCTCTTTGAGGATTCCTTCGTTCAGATCGATGGCCACTCGCTGCCGGGAAGTTCCAGCGGCTGGGGCGTGTGGCTGGCGCCCGCAGCGGGCACGCAAGCACGTGAGTTTCGGCTCCTGGAAAAGAAGAACGAAAAAGACAACCCGCTCGGCTTCTACCGGAGCTTCGTCCTCGGACCCAAACCCAGCGGCGCGCCCTGGGAACTCTTGCTCCAGCGCCCTGGCCTAGACTCGCCCGCCATGGATCGGCCGAGTTCGAACGCAGCCGGAGGCCGATCGCCCGGCGGAACCGTCCCGAGAAAGCCCCAGCGCACCCTCGTTGAGATTCAATCCTGTCGCCATCTCACCGGGGACGAGATCGCCCGGCTTCGCGAAAAAGAACCCCTGGGCGCAGACGCGATGCAGACCCTTCTGAAGGAGCTCGCCAGAGGGCTTCCCGGCGCTCCGGCAACCGGAGCCCCGATCCTTGCGCGCACGTCGCTCTCGACTGCCGAGCCAGCGCCCTCCTGCTCGCACCCCACTCCGCTCGACCAGGAAACCCTCATGATCCAAAGTGCTTGGCAGCCTCTGCAGGAGATCAGCCGTCGCCTTGTCACACCGCACCAGGTCAGGTAGAAGACCCGAGGCGCCCGAATGAACGTTCACCACGAACTCACCGAAAACACCTATCTCGTCACCCATGACGTCGGACCGAAGCAAATCGGGATGCGCCTCGATGCGTTCATCAAGGATCGGTACAAGCGCCGCACGCGCGAGTCGATTCAGCGGGCGATCGAAGGCGGCGCGATCTTCCTCGAGCGCAATCAGGGACCGCACCTGCAACTCGGCCGCTTAAAGCCAAGCACGATGCTCCTCCCGGGCGATCAGGTTTTGATTCGTTCTGAGCGAAAGCCCGAGCCCGAGGTCGATTTCAATTATCAAATCATCCACGAGGACGAGAACCTCTTCGTCATCTCCAAGCCCGGTAACTTGCCCGTTCACCCGGCCGGCCGTTTCTTCTTCAATACGCTCCTCAC
>JBEIOW010000467.1:0-2428 GCA_040377385.1 Bacteriovoracaceae bacterium
GAAAATCTGAAGCTCGGTAAGCTCGCCTGGATCGATTACGTCTGGAGTCCGGCGCAAGGACTGATGTGGCGCATGGCCTGTGAGGTGACTCTTCTGCGCTCCTCGCTTCCGAAGCCGCCGCCGACGGACATTCTTCGAAAGCTCGTTGCCGCGCATCCCCCCGCGGGAGCCGCCGGAATTGGCGGGGTCGGGTCTTCTTCCAAAGAGGCGAAAGAGGCCGACGCGCCCCGTTCGACGGTCTGGTTTCTCCAGTTTGAAGGAACGGAGTTCGGTCCGCTGACGGCTGACGAAATTCATCAGATCATCAGCGCCGGTAAGCTCAAGGGCGAACTTTCCGCGCGCAATGAGGGCAGTGCCGAATGGCGCAAGCTCCAGGAGATTCCGGAGTTCGGAGGAAAATCCGCGACCGGCTCGGGCGAGGATCGTCGGCGACATCGCCGGGTTACGGTCGTCGCGACTGCGGTCTTCAGCCCTTACGGCGAGATGGTGGGCGGTCAGGCGCGCTTCATGGGCGTTTGCCGCGATATCAGCTCTAGCGGCGTGATGGTGATGAGCAGCGTGGTTCCTGGCGGACTAGGGACCCGCATCCACATCGAGATTCAGTCGGCCCCCTCGTCCATGCTTCCGAGCTTCAAGTGCGAAGCGGAAATTCGCCGAGTCATGCCGGATCGCAATGGCTTCGCGGTCGAGTTTCTCGGCGTCTCGGCAGAAGATCAGGCGCGGCTGGAGGACTATATCCGCAAGACTCAGGAAATCGCTTAGCGCCGCGGCTTTGTCGGAGGTTTCTTCGCGGGTTTCGCGGGCGCCCGCAGTTTCACCACTTCGGTTTGCAGGGACTCGATCGCGCGTTTCTGCTCAATCACGATGCCGGAGATATTGGCGAGCTGCTGTTTCACTTTCCCCATCTCCGTGTTCAGGTTCTTCAACTGATTTTCAAGACTCTGGACGCGCTGAGTGAGGGCGCTTTCGCGCTTCTCGACGGAGTCGAGCTGTTGTTGCATGGCTTGCTGGCCAGGACAGCTCGGCATGCTGATGCCCAGCCCCAGGGTGGCGAGGGGGAGCGCGATCCACTTCAAACGTCGGAATCCTGGGGTGGCGAGGTTCATGGAGTTTTCCTTCGTGAGTTCGTTCAGAACATGAATTTCTTGTTGGCGATGTTGGTGAGGACCGCCACGCTGATCATCGCGGTGAGCATCGAAGATCCTCCGTAACTCAGGAACGGAAGCGGCACCCCGACGATCGGGAGAAGCCCCATCACCATCCCCATGTTGATGAAGATGTGCCAAAAAAAGATGGAAAGGAGCCCGACGGACAAGAGTAGCGCGAACTTGTCGTGGGACTGGTAGGCGATCGACATTCCGGACATCAGGAAGACGAGATAGGCGGCGAGCAAAAGGATCGACCCCAGGAAGCCGTGTTCCTCGCTAAAGACCGAGAAGATGAAGTCCGTATGATGCTCTGGCAAGAAGTTGAGCTGACTCTGGGTGCCTTTTTGGTAGCCCTTGCCAAAAAATTTGCCGCTGCCCACGGCGATCATGGACTGAATCGAGTTGTAACCGGATCCCTTCGGGTCACTCATCGGATCGATGAAGGTGAGGATCCGCTGTTGCTGGTAAGGCTTGAGGACGTATTTGTACGCAAGCGGCATCGCGACTACCGCGCATAGACCGAGCGTGATGAGGACGTGGGGCTTAACCTTCACGAAGAGCAGCATGCTGCCGAACGCTAGCCCCACGATCATCGCCGTTCCGAGGTCCGGCTGCATCATGATCAGCCCGAACGGAATGGCCACGATTAAGCCGGGAAGGAGGAGGTCCTTGAATCCGAGCCCGCCGCTGGTGCGGTCGTTCTCAAAGTACTTGGCGAGCATGATGACGGTCGAGATTTTCATGAATTCGGACGGCTGCATGCGGAGCCCTCCGAAGCCGATCCATCGCTTGGCGCCGAGGGTCTCGCGTCCCACGAAGAGCACGGCCACGAGCAACAGAATGTTGAGGAAATAGACCAGGTACGCGAGGCGCGAGAGCAGCGAGTAGTGCACCAAGAGAATGAGCGCGGTCAGGCACATCCCAATGCCGAACCAAAGAAGCTGAGTCTTATACAAGCCCATGGACTTGTCTTCGACGCCAGTCGCCGAGATCAGGTTCCAAATCCCAATCCCGAAAAGCATGACTTCAAGGACGAGCAAGTTCCAATTGAACCTGCGGAACTCCTCGTCATACAGGCCAGTCCGAACGGAGTTGCCATCATCCAGCGGGATCTGGCTTTCCATCGAAGTATGAGTCATCGCGTTCCTCCGCTGGTGGCATCGTCGAGTCCCTCATCGGGCGTGACCTCATCTTCGGGAGCACGTGCGGGGGGAGCAGCGGCGGCCGGCGCTGCGGGCAAGGGCTTGCCCTCGGCCTTGAGCCGCGTGGCGATGGCCATA
>JBEIOW010000529.1:0-2017 GCA_040377385.1 Bacteriovoracaceae bacterium
CCATCAGGCCGGGCATTTCGGTTTCAGCGATCTTGATTTCTTTACGTCCCCAGTCGGCGAGGCCGATATCGGCGATGACGTAATCCTGGGACGAGTTTCCCGCGCGGGAATGCTCTTTCAACATGAAGACTCCTTCAGCAAACCGCCGCAGCTCAAGAAAGGACGTCGGGGAAGGAGGTGGCTCACCTGCTCTTCATCCGAACCGCCTCGATTGGGCCGGGCCGATGATTAGGTGAGCGCCGTTGATAACCTGAATCCAAGCCTAGGGCACCTATTGCAGGGCCTCGCAGCGCTCCTCGGATTCCCCTTCAGTATAGCCCAAAACGGCGCCCGTGGGGAGTCCCGAATCGGCATTCCGGCCGGCATCGTGAGCGTCGAGGCTTTTCCCCTGACAAATCCAGGACTAAACTAGGGGTCCGATGATGCCATTTCTCCTCCTCTCCGCCCTCGCTCTCGCCGCGCCCGCACCTCGCCCCGTTCCGCGCCAATCCTTGCCGCTGCACGTGATGAGCTACAACATCAAGGGGCTGCCGAGCGTGATCGTGGGAAGCGGCTATTCGTCCGAACGTTTCGCCGTCATCGGCAAACTGCTCGCTGAACGTGCCAAGAAAAAGGACGCCCCCGCGATCGTTCTCCTTCAGGAAGCTTTCAGCTCAGATACGAACCGCCTCATCCAGGCAGCCGGCTACCCGCATGTCTCCAGAGGACCGGGCTACGGCAGTCTACTCGGACTCGACAGCGGCCTGTACATTCTGAGTCAGTATCCGGTCGCCGCCAGCGCTCAGAAAGCCTTTCCGCCGGGGGCCTGTGAGCGCTGGGATTGTTTCGCGAACAAAGGGATGCAGTTTGCCCGGATCGACGTGCCCGGCCTGCCTCTTCCTCTGGAAGTCTTCAACACGCATCTTCAAGCGGGCCGCTCAGACCCTCCATCGCGTGCGATCCAGGTCAAAGCCCTGCTCGAGTTCTACAAAGAGCATCACGTCGAAGGAAATCCCGTCATCTTCGGCGGTGACTTCAATCTGCGTCCGCTCCGCAATTCCGCGACCTTCAATGAGTTCGTGAGCGGAACCGGACTCCACCACTCCGGGAAAGTCTGTCTCGACCGCGGCTGCGCCCGCAGCCCCGATACGGGTTGGCAAGGAATCTGGGAAAACGCGGTGGACCACCAGTTCTTCTCGGCGCAAGGAACGGTGGAGATCGTGCCCACTTCGATTGAGCGGACCTACTCTGAACCGGTCAACGGTCTCCGCCTCTCGGACCACGCCGCGCACGAAGTGCGTTTTGATCTCCGCTTCGTTCCGCTTCCCGCCACCGCCGGAAAACCGATTTGCGAGGCCCACCAGAAGTGCTAATCGCAACCCATGTCCAACGATACGCATAGCAAGGCCATCGGTTACGTCGTCTGGTTTTTTGGTTTTACCGGAGCGCACCGATTTTATTACGGCCGACCCGTCACCGGGACGATCTGGTTCTTCACCTTCGGGCTGCTCGGCATCGGCTGGTTGATCGATCTCTTCCTGATCCCCTCCATGGATCGCTCGGCGGATCGCCGCTACCGGAGTGGATCCAAGGAGTATTCGGTCTCCTGGATTCTGCTCGGATTCTTCGGCTACCTGGGACTTCACCGATTCTATCTCGGCAAATGGGTGACCGGGATCGTCTATCTCCTCACGATCGGCGTCTTTGGCCTGGGCTGGCTCTATGACCTCTGGACCCTGAACGACCAGGTGGATGAGATCAATCGAGGCCCACGAACTTAAGTGAAGTCTGAGCGCCCGTGAGGCTCGGAGAAATCGAGCCGAGGCCCCAGCGGCACGACCTGACTCGGATTGATTTCTTTTTGGCTCACGTAGTAGTGGCGCTGGATATGGTCGGGAAAGCACGTCTCCCGCACTCCTGGCATCTGGTACACATCCCGCACGAAGGCCCAAAGGTTCGGGTACTCGTAGAGATGCCGCTCATTGCATTTGAAGTGCGCATAGTAAACGAGATCGAAGCGAAAGAGGGTCGTGAACAG
>JBEIOW010000069.1:0-7888 GCA_040377385.1 Bacteriovoracaceae bacterium
ACCGACATCCAAGAGTGCGAGTTGGAACGGAGCCGCGCCATCCAGCTGCAGACGTGCCTCTTCAACCGACTTCGCCCAGACCACTTGATAGCCTTCAAACTCGAGGCGCTCGACCAAAGTTGAGCCAACATTGCGCTCGTCTTCCAGGACCAGAAGCCTAGCGCTCATCTCTCGCTCCTTCCTTGAATCTCAAGCAGAGACGAAAGCCCGAAGGTTCCGCGAAAAACTCCGCCACTCCACCCATGCGCTCCATCAACGAGCGGACAAGGTAGAGGCCGACACCCGCGCCGGTCGAAGACGATCCTTTATCGAAAAGCTGACCGAGCTTGCTCGGCATCGTGGAGGTGTTCGCGCCGTCATCCCGAACTTCGAGAAGCACCATCCCGCTTTTTTCACGCACGCTCGAGAGCGTGAGGGTCACGGGCTCCCGACCCGAGTGGCGAATCGAGTTTTCAAAAGCGTTTCGCAAGACCACCTGAAGTGCGCTGGTATCCGCTTCGATGACTTCATCTCCGAGGCGGTCAACTTGAAACCGAATCCGCTGGCTAGGATAGGCGTCCCGCATGGACTCGCTCCAGCGCATGAACCAAGCGCGGAACGGAATGGACTGGGAATAGAGGGGGCCACCGCCCTCGACGCGAGCCAGCTCCAGCGTCCGCTCCACCTGCGCTTCTAGCCGAAGCGCGTCTTCCATCAGTCGACCCGTGAGTTTCTTCACGTTCTCCGCGCCGGGCAATGTGCCGATGACGTCTTCGAGTGTCTCCGCCTGGAGGCGTATACTGGTGAGCGGAGTGCGAAGCTCATGGGTGACGGAAGCAAAGAAGGCGTGCAGCCCCTTCTGCCGATAGGCATCGCGCCAATAGAGAACAAAGAGTCCTAGGCCGATCGACACCAGGAGGAAGAGAAAGACGATTCCTTCCGCAAAAACCATGCGCTGAGTTTTAAGCCATTCGCGTTGCGTGACCTCGGCGGTCGCTCCAGCCGCTTGCTGCAGTGAGAGGATTTCTTCCTTCTTATCGAGGAGGAGCCAGCCCCACCAGACCATGATCGCGACTGCTACGGCGAGCCAGATCACCTGAACCACCAGGATCCAACGGATCCGGCTTTGCGGCTGTCGGGTGATCTGACCGGTCGGGCTCACTTAAGGTCGAGCCTCCTCGATCGAGCGAACGAGTAAATCCAGCTGCTCGTCCGTGTGCGCGAGCGAAAGGAAGGAAACTTCAAACCCGCTCGGCGCAAGATAGAGACCCTTCTCGAGCAAGGAGTGGAAGAGCTTCGAATAGATCTCGCGCTGGGTCGCGGGAATCTCGGATTGCGCACGAACGAACCCGTCCGCCGTCGTGATGGAGCCAAACACACCCCAAAAAAGTGAAGCAAACCGCTGAACCTTCACCGGCACTGGCGAGGACTTGGCAGAAGCCGCCTCAATCCGGCGCGAGAGCGCTTCCACTCGCGACTCCAGCAGATCGTAGGGATTCTCGCGCTTGAGTTTCTTGAGCGTAGCGAGTCCCGCACACATCGCAACCGGATTACCGGAGAGGGTTCCGGCCTGGTAAACCGGCCCCGCCGGCGCGACCAGATCCATCAGGTCCGCACGTCCGCCGTAGGCGCCGACCGGAAAACCGCCGCCGATGATCTTTCCGTAACAGACCAGATCCGGTTTGATGCCGGTTCGCTCGGCCATTCCGCCAAACGCGACACGAAATCCAGTGATCACCTCGTCAAAGAGAACGAGACATCCGTGTTTGTGAGCCAGACGGGTCATCTCGGGCAGGAACTCCGGACGCTGGAGTAAGAGTCCGTTATTGGCCGGAATCGGCTCAACCGCGACGACGGCGATCTCCTTGCCGTGCGTTTCCAGTGCGCGCTCGAGTGCGCCGAGATCATTGAGCGGCACGACGATCGTATCGGCAGCTACGTGCGGCGGTACTCCGGCGCTATCCGGTGACGCCATATCGGCGAGCCCGGAGCCCGCGCGCACGAGAAGCGAATCTAAGTGACCGTGATAGCAACCATCGAACTTCAGGACCTTATGTCGACCCGTCGCCGCGCGGGCCACGCGAAGTGCGCTCATCACGGCTTCGGTTCCCGAGCTGACGAAGCGAACCTTCTCAACCGCCGGAATGCTAGAAGTAATCAACTCACCGAGTTCGAGCGAGTAAGGCTCCGCCGTGCCGAAGGTCCAGCCGCGACTCAGCGCCTCGCGGACCGCGTCGCCCACCTCAGGATCTTGATGGCCAAGGATGAGCGGACCCCACGACATGCAGAAATCGACGTATCGATTCCCGTCCACATCCAAGAGTTCGGAACCTTTGGCCGATTGAATGAATCGGGGCGTTCCGCCGACGCCGCGGAAGGAGCGGACCGGAGAGTGCACTCCGCCCGGCGCAACTTTCTTGGCGCGCGCGAACATCGCTTCGGATTTGGTCGTGTTTTGCTTCTGGCTCATTTCAATCCCCTTGGACTTTTGCGATCCACGCGCGTGCTTCCCGCGCGCCGTAAGAAATAATCACCGACGCCCCGGCGCGAACGAACGCGGTCCAAGCCTCGACGTGTGCGGCTTCGCGGTTCATCAAGCCCTGCTGGCTCATCAGCTCGATCGAGGCGTATTCGCCGCTGACTTCGTATGCCGCCCATGGGAGCTCGATCTCCTGCGATAGTCGGTACAGAACATCGAGATAGGGCATTCCCGGCTTGACCATGAGCAAGTCGGCGCCTTCCTCCGCGTCGCGCAGCGATGAACGGAGGGCGTCTTTGAAATTCGCGGGATCGATCTGATAAGTTGCGCGATCCTTCAGGAGTGAAAGTCCTTCGCCCTTCGGCGCAGAGTCTGCGGCGGCCCGAAATGGACCATAAAACCGGGAGTGAAACTTCGCGCTGTAGCTCATGATCAGGGTGCGCTCAAGGCTCGCACCATCGAGAGCGTCGCGGATCGCACCCACGCGACCGTCCATCATGTCACTCGGTGCCACGCAATCCGCTCCGGCTTGCGCGTAAGCGAGTGCCTGTCGGGCCAAGGCCTCGACGGTCGCTCCGTTTTCGACATGGTCGCGTTCGCGCGTGAGCACGCCGCATTGCCCATGTTCGGTCGTCGAACAAAGGCAGACATCCACCGCCAAAAGGAGATCGTTTCCGAAGCGCTTCTTGATCGACGCGATCTGCGCGGCGGTGAAATCGGGATTCAAACCAGACCGGATCGCTTGATCCGACGATTTGGTCTTCGGCACTCCGAAGAGGAGGAACTTCTGCACGCCCGCCTCGAGATCCTTTTCGATGCGAGAGAGAAGGCTAGCGGGCGTCTCACGCTCTACCCCGGTTAATCCAGGTACCGGCTCCGGTCGCGCCAAGCCTTCCACGACAAAAAGAGGCTGCATGAACTGACGGGGATGGATCCAGATCTCGCGAGCCAGATCGCGGGTCGCCTCATTCTGCCTCAACCGACGAAACGTCATAACTTCTCCCGTTTCTGTTCCAACCACGCCATCCATTCTTCTTTTGAAGGGAAGGCGTGAATCCGTACTCCACGATCTCGCAGAGTCGCGTAAGTTTTACCCGGACCGCAGGCATGTTCGGCGTGAGTATCACAGCTGCCTGACCAGGCTTCCCACTCAGCTGGGCTTCCCCAGTAAACTTGTTTGGCTTGCCGAAGTCGCGCCTCGGCGGCCGCATCTAACTTCCCGTACTTCACGCGGTAAGCGGGAAGCACTCGCGCGCCCCATCCGGACCAGCCTTCCACGGCGCCTTCATGCGTGAGAATCGTCCACTTCCCCAAGGGCGGCAACCCCAGAACCGGGGCCAGGAGCAAACTTTCGATCGACTCGACTCCGAGCCCTTCGGCGCAGCCCTCAACCCAGATCCCGCGAGCAGCGAGTTTGCGCCAGCTCTGGGTTCCCGCCGTCCAGATGCGGGCCGACGACGTCGGCAACCCAGCACTCACCGCGAACGCCTTCACCCAGGCATCGGGGAACGCTCGTGAATGAGCGACGAAGAGCGCAGACGCGTACGGCGCTTGTCCGACGGGCAGAGATTCGAACCGACGGGCCGCGGTCGCGACGCTCGAGGCCTCTACTCCAGCTCCCGAAGGGCCGATTTTTGGCTGCCAGTCCCGGAGATCCACCTCGCGACCGTCCGGACGACTCCCTTTGACGAAGAGAACCGGCCCGATGCCCGACAGGTCCCGGGAAGTCGCGCCGAACCGCTGGTGGCACCCGCCACCCCAGAGCGAGAGCACCGCCCGTTCTCGCGCGACTTCTTGAGCGGACGCGGAATCATGGAGTGGCGCGAGCGCCGCGCGCGTGACCGCATCATCCGCGCGGCACTCCACGGCGAGGGCACCTTGCGCGGGAGCGGTCGGGTTCTCCGTCAGAGGCAGGATCATTCGACGGACGCCGCTCAAAAGACGATCGAGTTCGATCTTCGCTTTCTCGTCCGCATGGAGGCGGGCGATTCCCGCGAGCGCGAGAATCACGCCGTCCAGCCGGCGATCGGATCCTTCGGGTTCGTGCAGGCGGGAGAGACGCGTGTTCACGTTCCCTCGCAGCTCCGTGAAAACGATCCGGGGCGCAATGGAGCCCTCGGGCCGAGGCAAAACTTCCGCCAGGAACGCGGGAAGATTCTCCGCGCGCCGTGGACTCGAGGTGCCGATCCGGATTTCTCGCCCTTCAACCAAGCTGCGCTGAATCTCGGGACCGAAAAAGACGATGTCGCGCGGATCTTCGCGCTTGGGGATCGCGGCCTGAACGAATCCTTCCGGGCGATCCAAACTTAAATCCTTCATCGAGTGTACGGTAAAATCGACGCGCTTCTCGCGAAGGGCGTCGTCGAGCTCGGCGACGAAGAACTCCTTCCCCTCCACCTTCTGCAAAGAGACGTCGAGAATTTTGTCCCCGCGCGTATCAATGCCGACGAGTTCAACCGTCACGCCGGGATTGAGACGCTCGATCTCGCGCGCGACCCAGGAGCTCTGCGCCCAGGCGAGAAGCGAACGACGAGTCCCGAGCTTCAGCTGTCGGGCGGATGGCGTCATGCGAAGAGTGCGAGGTCTTCCCAGCCATGCGGCAAGGTGGAAGAGCCGCCTTCGGAAAGCGACCGTAGCCGCGCTTTTTCGCGGCAGGCTTGGGATGCGCGCAGGAACTGATCGGTGCGCGCGGATTCTTGGGACTTCTGGAGGGCGAAAAGATCATCGAGCGCGAGGAGCTCCGAGGCCTCACTCCAGGATGGAAGCGCGCTGCGCATGCCGCCTAGGTGAACCAGCAGCCGCTGCTCGCCTTCGCTGGCGACCGCGCCATTGCGCCAGGCATTCATCCGTGCACTGTCCGTCGCGGAGTCAGAAGGAATGGCGAACACAGCGCAAGGCACGAGCGACAAGGCTTCGAGCAGCTCTTCTTCTGTGTTCAACGTGCGGATCCGACAGTTCGGGAGCTTTTTCGCGACGTCCGCCGCCAGCTGGTGCAGGCCAGGCAACGAGCGGTTCCAGATCCAGAGATCGCCTTCGGCCAGCCAGGGCGCGATGGCTTGCGCGATCTGACCCGCTCCAACGAGGAGGATTGGCTCACCCTTCTGGGAAGCCTGCTGGCCAAAACGAGCGCGGTGGAGCTTACGAACGAGACTTCCATAAGAGCCCGCACCCACATGCTGGAGGTGTTGCGCGCGAATGTCTTTGGTGTCTTCGAAGATCTTCTGCATCCAGGGAGTTAGGGCGGCAACTTGCGCGCAAGGTTCCGTGCGGGCGGAGAACTTGGACCAGGAGTCTTTCAGCTGTCCGAACACGTCGGTCTCGCCTTTGACTTCGGACTGCAGACCCGTCGCGACTTCGAGCAGGAATGCGTAAGCGACCATGCCCTCCATCAGCTCCACGCCACCCGGAAGCGCCGCCGACAATTCCTGAAACCTCGTCGCGTTGACAAGGAACGACGGATAGACCCAAAGGGTCCGTTGGCAGGTCTCGAGGCGGAACGCACCCGGAAAGATCGGATCGAGCAGAGCTAAAGTCGTCTCGAATTCCGTCCCAGGGAGCGCCCTTCTCGGTAGATGAGCGACTCGGAGAGATCCTAGGAACATACCCTTAAAGGATAAACGAATCCTTTCGCGTGTTTGTCACGGGATTGTCATCGCGTGGCAGATTTATGATTGTCCTTTTTGATTTCAAAAAAGCCAGTGATCTCGATAGGATGCGAGCATGTTCCCGATCCTGATTTTCTGCGATGGCGCGACCTCCGGCAATCCGGGACCGAGCGGCTGGGGCGCCATCGTCGTGCTCCCCCGCGGTGAGGTGCGCGAGCTCGGGGGTCGCGAAGCCAACTCCACCAATAACCGGATGGAAATGACCGGGGCACTTGAAGCCCTCCGTTCCATTCGGAGCGAACCCGGGCCTGTCTCCATTTACACCGATTCGACCTACGTGATTCGCGGAATCACTCAGTGGATTTGGGGCTGGCGTTCGCGCGGCTGGAAAACCGCTGAAGGTAAAGAGGTCGCCAACAGCGAACTCTGGAAAGCGCTCGCCGCCGAGCTCGCTCAGCGCGGAAAAGAAAATCCCGTCGATTGGCGTTATGTCCGGGGCCACGTCGGAGTGCCGGGCAACGAGCGCGTGGATGCGATCGCGGTTGAGTTCTCCAAAGGGCGCCGCCCACGACTCTACTCCGGTCCCCTCCTGGGTTACGAAGTCCCGGTGCACGACATTCCCGAAAACACCGATCTTCCTGATCAAAAGCCCATCGAGAAAAAAGAAAAAATAGCCGCCTATTCGTATCTCAGCGAAATCGGCGGCATCGCTGAGCGCCACGCCGATTGGGCGAGCTGCGAGAAACGCGTGAAAGGTCGCTCCGGGGCTCGCTTCAAAAAAGCGATGAGCGAAGAAGAAGAGAAAAAAATCCTCTCCGCCTGGGGGATCCCCGCCTCGAAAGTGAGAGGGTGATTCGCACGCCTAAGCGGCGACTTTGAACCAAGTGGATTCGATTTTCGTCCACGCCATGGGGATCTGAGACTTCACGAGTTCCATGAACTCTTTGGCCGGTAAGCCGTCCACACGCGCGGTCTTCATCAGCCGCGTCAGGCGGTGGTGGAGATCCGTGTAGTCCACGGTCTTGCCATTCTCATGTTCGCATTGCTGATAAGCGGTTTGGATCTCTTCGGTGTACTGACGGCGAATCGTCTCGAGGTGGTGCTCTCTGTCCATGAGGACATTTCGGAACAAGGCGGAGCACGACTGAAGAAGATTCACATTCCTCGCGAACCGACGCGCGTCGAGTGGGACGCAGGGCAATGCCCGGGGCGCGGTCCTTCGTTTGGAAAACTTCGACACACTTGCGGCCGAGTTTCGTAAGTGGTGCACCGGCGAGACCTCCGATCCAGGAATCGGCAAAAACCGTCGGACTCCTGTGCCAGAATCCACGCACCCGTCAGGCCGAGAGCGAGTTTCTTTTCTCCAAGAAGTCGCCTCGCCACGGCGGTGTCCGAGCGACTCTCGTCCCCGTCCGTCGTCCATCCGAGTCGAACCCAGTCGAGCCGATCCGTCTCCACGGGGAGCGAGCAACAGCCCGCTCGACAACCTTCACAAAGGCCTTCCCGATAGGGAACCCAGGTGCTGGGACGTTCTGGATCTCGGCTCAAGGCTGATTAAATCCCCTCTAATCGAAACAAACGAAGATGGGCCCCAGTCACAAATGACACATATTGTTACACACCCCGTCACGCCGATATTCTTATAAGCGGGGAAACAGGGGAATATGCTTTTTTATCCTGAAGGTGCGTTCAGGGCAAAACTGTCTGCGGTAGCGCTTGTCGCTAGCGTGCTTGCGCTTGTTCCGGGCTGCGGCTTTCTCAATTCGCTTCAGCAAAAGAAAGCCAACGCAGTCAAAGAAAGCCTGCTCGTCAAGGGGCCCGACGG
>JBEIOW010000260.1:0-4107 GCA_040377385.1 Bacteriovoracaceae bacterium
CTCGACGCCAAGCTGCCGAAGAATCTGCGCGCCCAAGCCGTAGTGTCGGAGATCCGACTGGAAGCCGAGGTGCCGATTGGCTTCGTCCGTGTCCATGCCTTGATCCTGAAGAGCGTACGCACGGATCTTGTTGCCGAGGCCAATGCCGCGACCCTCGTGACGGCGCATGTAGACCAACACTCCGTTGCCGCTCTCGGCGATTTGTTTGAGCGCAGACTGAAGCTGTGGCCCGCAGTCGCAGCGAAGGGACCCGAGCGCGTCGCCCGTGAGGCACTCGCTGTGCATCCGCACGAGCGCGGGGGTTCCCGGAGCGAGCTCACCCTTTACCAGCGCGAGATGTTCGGTGCCGTCAATGATGGAGGCAAAGGCGCGAAGTTCAAACTCCCCGCCATCTCCGTAGGCGGAAGGAAAGCGTGTCTTGGCGATCTCTTCGATCAGCGTTTCGCGTTCCATGCGGTAAGCGATGACGTCGCGAATCGAGACGATCGGAAGATTCCACCGGGTCGCAAATTCCCGGAGATCGGTGAGGCGCGCCATGGTGCCGTCGTCCTTCATGATCTCGCAGATCACCGCAGCCGAGCGTAAGCCCGCGAGCTTCATCAGATCGATCGAACCTTCGGTGTGGCCAGCGCGGACGAGCACTCCCCCATCCACCGCGCGAAGCGGGAAGACGTGCCCCGGAGAGCAAATATCGGCGGCGCCCTTCTCGGGATCCACGGCAACGCGAATCGTGCGCGCGCGGTCGGCGGCCGAGATTCCGGTCGTCACTCCCGTGCGGGCTTCGATCGAAATGGTGAAGGCAGTTTGGCGAGGACTGCGATTATTGGGCGCCATCATCGGCAGCTGGAGTTCATCCACGCGTTTGGCATCGAGTGTGAGGCAAATCAGGCCGCGGGCCTCGCGCGCCATGAAGTTCACGCTTTCTGGTGTGACGAGCTCGGCCGCCATCACGAGGTCGCCTTCGTTCTCGCGGTCTTCGTCGTCGACGAGGATCACCATGCGGCCGTTCTTGATCGCCTCCAGCGCGCGCGTGATCGCTTCGAGTCCGGCGGGGGTTAGGGAGTCCGGCATAACAGCATCCTTTCGGCGTACTTGGCGAGAATGTCGACTTCAAGGTTTACGGCGTCGCCCACGGCCAGATCCGACAACGTCGTCTCTTGCCAGGTGTGCGGGATCACCATGATCTCGAAAAAAGTTTCCGGCGCGCGGGGTGCGCTCACTCGGTTGAGGGTGAGGCTGATGCCATCCACGGTGATCGAGCCCTTCTCGACGAGATAGGGAGCAAGACGATCAGGAGCGGAGAATCGCAGGCGATGAGAGTCTCCTGATGACTCCGCGGAGAGGAGCGTCCCTACGCCATCGACGTGGCCTTGGACCCAGTGTCCGCCGAGGCGATCGGCGGGACGGAGGGAACGTTCGAGGTTCACGCGCGAGCCGGCTTTGATAAGACGACGGAAAGCCGTGCGCTCGAGCGTCTCTGAGCTGAGATGGAAGAGCACGGTTCCGTTGGCAAGGGCGGGTTCGGCCACGGTCAGGCAGACGCCGTTCGTCGCGATGCTCTCGCCCAATGCCAAATCATCCCAGCCCGTCTCGACAGAAAGACGCAGCTCGTTGCCGTGTTGTTCGGCTGAGCGAACGGGGGCGGTTTTTTGGATCAAGCCGGTGAACATGAACTTCCGTTCCTCTGCTGGCGGACTTCAACCGTATCTTCTGATTCCGGGGCGTCCGAACGGCTCGTAATTATCACATGCTCGTCCCAAAGTCCGGTCCTCAGGATCTCCTCGCTCAGGGTCGGTCCGGCTTCGACTAGGACCTCAAGAGCCCCTTCTAGAGCCCATCTCCGGAGAAGCGCTTCCAGCGATTCTGAGCCGATTCTTTCGGGCAGGAGCCCACGGGACCGTGCCTGAACCAGTTGGCTCTCCGGGATTCTCGCCCGGCGATCCAGGATGCCCAGTCGTCGGATTTTACCGGGGTGGTCGGGCAGATGGCGGACGGTGAACTCGGGTCGGTCAGCGAGCCAGGTTCCGCTGCCCGTAAGGATCGCGTCCGCCCGCTTGCGCAAGGTGTGCGCAAGGAGGAGCGATGCGGTGCTGGTGAAAGTCTTTTGTCCGGTTGGGGGGATCATCGAAGCTGCACCTGCGTGCCCCGATCGATGCGCGGTTTTCACCGTGACCCACGGAAGTCCCTCGCGCACGACTTTGAAAAACCCGGCTTGGGGCCGCCAAACCCCTGCGAGCATTTCCGCCGGAAGAAGGTCCTCCAGGCAGTCGACCTGACATCCTGCTTGAGCGAGGGCGAGGCCTCCTCCGCTCGCTTTGAGGTGGGGATCCCTGAACGCGTAAACGATCTGGCGGAGAGGGCTATTCAAAATCGCCTGACTGCAAGGCGGCGTGCGGCCGTGGTGGTGACAAGGCTCTAGGCTGACCCAAAGGGAGTGCGCCCGTGACAGAAGTCCCTGGGCCGAGGCTTCAGTGAGAAGCAACGCCTCTGCGTGCGGGAGGCCAGCTCCGCAATGGGCGCGAACCAGAAGAAGCTTTCCTGCCTGGTCAAAGAGCGCGGCGGCGACGGGAGGATTCGGAGCGGTCCTCCCCCACTCGGCCTCGGAGGCCTTCTGAAGGACCAGGAGGGCCTCCGTCGGCCGAACTTCGTGCAATCGAGCCTCATGCATGCCCCTTTCTTGCCATAGAACGAGGGCGCTGGGAGGGATTCCTATTCTTGACTAAAATAGTCAATTATGCTAATTTCTCGCCTCCATGAAACGCCTCACTCGCCTAGTCCTCCTCGCACTGTTGGTGGTGGTCCCCTTCTCCTCGGCGGTTGCGTCGAGCGAGGACGAACCCTTCAAGATTACCGAGGCCATGCGAAAGGCCGCTGCGGAAAAGACCCAAGCCTCGTTACGCGAGAAGCTTCGAGTTCCATCTTTGCGTTTGGTCAGGAAAACGCTGGATCTCGGCGTGGATGAGTACGTGAGCTACGACGTGCTTCTTGGAAAGCTGACTGCAGCGCAGTTCGACTTTCTTCAATCGCACTTTCGTTTTCCTCGGAGTGGGGAGGCAGCCGCCCAGGTTGCGCCAACCGCTTACTCCGCTCATCGCGATTATCGGCTGATCGACTTTATGCCGCCGAAGATGCAGGCGACGCATCATCAGACTTTTTTCGCACGCCAGTCCGCGGCTTGGCTTGCGCCGCTGGTGGGAAACACGGATCACGAATTTGAGTTCAGCGTAAATTGCTGGGCGTTTACCCATGATCTTTTGATATCCGATCGTATCCCGACCATCAGCTTTCTCTATTCCTACTCCGAGGAAGAAGCCGAGCAGGTGCTCAGTGATCCGGAGCGCACGCGCGCGATCCATCGCGATGAGGCGCGGCCGTTCGATTATTTTTACGTCTTCGAGCAGGACGGAGCTAAGCGCAACGCGATTCACGCAGGGGTTTTGATCGAAGGCGGCTTGATCTACCAGAAGAGCGGGGACTCCGAGATTGACCCTTATGTCTTTGGACTCCTGGATATTGAAGGACCTGCCTATGCTTCTCAAGCGGTACGGCGTAACCAAGGCAAAGTGGAGATTCGGCGAGTCGAGAAGTCTCTGGCTGATCCAATCACGATTTGGAGCGGAAAAAGGCGCGGCCAAATTTCCGCCAGCGAGTTGACCCGTCTGCCAGCCGAGAAGGCCTCTCGGCTCGTGGTCAGCGGCACGGGTGCAGGTCGAAGCTTTGCTTTAATTCAACCCATCCGCCTAACGCCCGCTTTGGACGGCACTTACCAGATGAATCCTGCGGATCCGCTCAGCAAGCGCTTTATTCCGGTAACGGTCCTCGAATGAGCCGCTTTATGCGCCTGCTCTTCTTTTTTTGCTGGTTCTGGTCAGGTCTCTTCTCCGCAAGCGTCGGAGCCGCAACACCGCTCTTCCCTGAAGATGGCTCAGCTCGCGTGGATACGTGGCTGATCGCTGATCGCGGCGGGTCTGGCGTGTACGACCCGCAGAAGCTGAAGGCAGGTTTCGAACGCGAAGGGATCCGCCTCAAAATCCTAGAGAACGTTCGGAACAACTATCTCCAGGATCTGGGATTCCTTTCCGAAAACGGCCAGTGGATCTCGAATGC